>NZ_JBHVWF010000008.1:0-105810 GCF_042882365.1 Streptomyces sp. NPDC058221
AGCCGATGTCCTCTTTGCGATGCTCCGCGACGGCACCTTCTACGAGCCCCAACCCGCCCGATCAGCTTGACCAAACCCATAGGGGCACCCCCCCGCGGCTCGGTGTATCGCGGCCGCGTCGTCATCTCCCTCGACACGCGCCAGGACTCCGGCGCCTGACGGCAGGGTGGTGTGGACGGCGCACCCCATGGCGGAGTACCGCCGAGGGCAGGGTTCTGGACGAAGCGGGCAAGTTGATCGCGCACGCGGCCACCACCTGCATCATCCTCTGCCGGGGTACGGAACCGGCGGCTGCTGCGGAGTAGGGACGGTGCCGACACGGGCTGTCCACGCGGGGTGCGCGGGCCGTCCTGAAGAGACGGGGGCGCATCCCTCGTTCGCCGCCCCGGTGACCTTGCCGGGAGCGCGCCCGGGCCTGACGTCCGCGCCGCCGCGTCAGTGCCCGGAAGAGCGCGGGTCTCCCGCCGGCCCCGGAGGCGGGCCCCCGGGCACGCCTGCTGTCGGCGTCAGATGTGCGTGTGCGTGGCCCAGACCTGCTTCCCGCCGGCCATGATGACGGCGTTGCCCTCGGGCTGGATGACCAGGGTGGCGTTCGCGAAGCCCGCGGGGTCCGAGGCCCATATCGCCCGGCCGTCCGCGGTGTATACGACGAGGTTGCCGTCGTTCTGGAATGCCGCCATGTTGTTCTTGCCGGAGGTGCCGGAGGCCCACATCACCCGCTTCGCCTGCCGGTCGTAGAGCACGAGGTTGCCATCCGCCTGCATGCCCAGCTGCACTCGGCCGGCCCTCCAGGACGTGGCGGCGTGCAGCTTCGCGACCGGCTTGACGACGAGCGGCGCGGAGTCCTTGGCAGGGGCATCACTCACGACGTGCCCCGGGACCTTGGCCCGGGTGGTGGCCGGCGCCGTCGGTGAGGCCTGCGTCGTGGTCCCCGCGCTCGGGAGAGTCCCGGAGGGCGTGGGGCTCTTGGGCCTGCCGGCGGTCTTCTCGGGCTTCGGCGAGGCGGATTCCCGTGCTCCTGACGCGCCGGCCGGGCTCCTCCGAGCCTCCGGCGTCGTCGATCCGACAGCCGCGGTCTTGCCCTCGCCGTCCGTCGATCCCTCGCCGTGGTTCAGAAACGGCAAGGTGATCAGGGCCACCGCCAACACGCCCGCAACGGCCGCCAGCACCTTCGTCCGGCGACCGCGTGAGCCACCGGCGTCCGACGCCTTCTGCGGCCTGCCGCTGTCCTGCCCGGTCAAGACCACCCCAGTGGTCCCGGTGGCAGGCCGCTGCCGCCCCTCCGCCCGCCCCGCGACCGGCTGCTCCTGCGCCTGCTCCTGCTCCCCGACCGGCTGCGCCTGCGCCCGCCCCCCGGCCGGCTGCGCCTGCTGTTGCTGATCCACCAGCTCCCGTTCGACCGAGAGCAGTTCCTGTGCGGCCAGCTCGGCCGGCATCCGGTCGTGCGGGTCTTTGCGCATCAGGCCCTCGATGACCGGCGTGAGCGCTCCCGCCTTGTCCGGGGGCGTCAGTTCCTCGTCCACGACAGCGCGCAGCGTGGCCAGCGCCGTCGACTGCCGGAACGGTGAGCGGCCCTGGACGGCAGCGTAGAGAAGCGCGCCCAGCGACCACAGGTCGGACGTGGCGTCCGGCGTCCGGCCCAGCGCCCTCTCCGGCGCCAGGTACTCAGGGGAGCCGACAACCTCGCCGGTCATCGTCAGTGCCGTGTCACCCTCGATGGTGGCGATTCCGAAGTCGGTCAGTAGCACCCGGCCGTCGTCGCTGAGCAGGACGTTGGCGGGCTTCACGTCGCGGTGCAGCACTCCTGCCGCGTGTGCGGCACGAAGTGCGGCAAGCACCCTGCCGCCGATCCGTGCGGCTTCCTTCGGTGGCAGCGCGCCCGCGGCCGAGATGACGTCGGCCAGCGACTTCCCGCGGACGAGCTCCATGACGATCCACGGCCGGCCGTCGAAGGTGACCACGTCATGAACGGTCACCACCTCGGCACAGTCGATCCGTGCCGCCGCCCACGCCTCCCGCTCCAGCCGGGTGTGCAGACGCGCCCGGTGCTCCGCCGGCAACTGGGCGGCTGCACGTACCTCCTTGACCGCCACCTCGCGGTGCAGCACTTCGTCGTAGGCACGCCACACGGTCCCCATGCCGCCTTGGCCGAGCACTGACAACAGTCGGTACCGCCCGGCGACCGACCCCTTGTCACCGGTGTCCGGCGGAACCGATTCCTCGTTGTGCATGGGGGGAGAGCTCCCTGTCTCGACGAATACCAGGGCCAGTATGATGAATGCCGTCACGTCGACTGACACCACGTCCCGCATGATCGCGCTATGTACCCCTTTGCGGGGCCGGCACGACGAGGGCTGCAATGTGGTTGGCCGGGGCGACATCCTGACGCTCCAGAAGACCCCACCTGCGAGACGGCGGCCCGCCCTGAGGCTGTTCAACGCCCGGGCGCCGTCGGGCGAAGCAGCCGAAACGCGAAGGACCGGATCGGTGATCCGGTCCTTCGCGTGGGCCCCGTGCGGGACGGTTCGCCGGTGGCTACCAGCGGGCCGTGGCCTGGGCGGTGACGCGCCGGACGGCGTTCAGGGCGATGTCGGGGCGGTCGACGTAGATGTAGTGGCCGGTGCCCGGCGCGGTGCTGAGAGTGCTGCGGCACGAGAGCGCACGCCACTCGCGCTGACCATCGGTCCACATCTGCTCCAGGGCGGGCCCGTAGTCGGGGACCTCGGCGTACTGGGACTCGTGCTTGATGATCTGCACCGGGATGTTCCCGGCGGAGCGGGCCCTCACGTCGGTGATGAGGAACTGCTCAGGGTTCTGGCCCTCGTTCACAGCGATGGCTCCGTCCCGCATCTCGGCCGCCGCGCCGGTGGCGGATTCCGGCACCGCCTTCGAGATCCCGGCTGTCAGCGCGGGGATCGTGGCGTCCATCAGGACCAGGCCCTTGACCCGGTCCCGGTGGTCGGGTGCGTACCGGGCGGCAATGTAGCCGCCCATCGAGTGGCCGGCCAGCACGACCGGGCGGTCCCCGGTGATCCGGTCGAGCACACCCGTCAGGATCCTGCCGCTGTCCTTCATGGTCTGGATGCCGTTCGGCCGGTCGCTCTTGCCTTCGCCGAGCCGGTCGTACGCGCAGACCCTGGACGTCTTGCTCAAGGACTTCTGCAGGCCGGCCATGACGTCCAGCCCGTCGCCCCCGCCGGCCATCAGGACGACGACCGGCTTACGGGCCGCCGAGCGGCCGGAGCAGGAGACGTTGACCGAGTAGCCGTTGACGCGGATCTTCTTGGTACCCGTGAACGAGTCACCGTGACCGTGCCGAGCGGTGGTCGTGGGCGGCACCCTGGTGTCCGCCACGGTCTGCGTCGCTCCCCGGGTCTCTGCCTGGGCGGCGGCCTCCCCGTAGCCGACGGCGCCCACTCCGGCCACGGCACAGAACGTGGCAGCCATGGCGGTTGTCTTGAGCGTGCGCTTCATGAGGGCCTCCGGGAAGACAAATGACAGGCAAGGGAACGAACAGGTCGGGCATGAGGTGCGTGCGCCGGACACCGCGCCTCGCGGGAGACACGTTCCGCCCGGAGGGCTTCTGTGCTTCGGGACCTTTCCGGGTCCTGCTCGAAGCCCTTTCAGGTCCTCTGCCGGAGTGCGTCGGCGACAAGGAAGACGCTACGGATTCGGCGCCCACAGGTCGTCACCGCACGGTTCTCACTCGCGCGTAGCTCCTCCGGGGGACAGCCGAAGTGACGTCGTGCTGCCGGACACCGAAAGCGCGCCCCACTCGCGGGCCCCGTCCGAGCCGAGCCGGACGTCGCCGTCGGTGCCATCCGCACCCGACGCACCAACTACCCGTAGCCCACAGCCTGTTGTCCACTGGTCGAGACAGATGGAGCCAGAGCGGAATCCCTGTCTCCGCCGGGGAACCCGGGACATCCGAATGCCTTCATAGCGGGTGTCGCAGTACGACAACTCCCTTTCGATGAAGGCAGAATGACTCAACTCGCACGCACTTCCCGTAGTGCCGCCCGCACCGCGTCACTGGCCCTGGCAGCTCTGGGCACAGCCGCCGGTCTCATCGGTGGCTTCATGGCCCCGGTCGCGGCCGCTGACGACGCGGCTCAGCCGACCTACGACAACTACGTGGCTCTCGGCGACTCGTACGCCTCCGGTGCGGGTGGCAGCCCCGTCATCGACGCCGATTGCGATCGCACCGGACAGAGCTACCCTTCGGTGATCGCCGCAGCGGTGAAGGCGAAGTCCTTCAAGAACGTCACCTGCAGCGGTGCCACCACGGCGGAGATGGCCAAGGCGCAGGGCACCAACCCTGCCCAGCTCAGCGCCCTGTCGGCCGACACCGATCTGGTCACCCTGACCATCGGCGGCAATGACATCGGGTTCACCGACATCATCACCAACTGCGTCGTCGGCAGCTTCAGCGACCCGACCGGCAGCCCCTGCAAGAAGCACTACAACGAGTCCGGAAGCGATGCCATCGACACGCGCATCAACTCCACGGCGTCGAAACTCACCGTCAGCCTGGCGTACATCCGCGCACTCGCACCCAAGGCCCGGGTCGTGGTCGTCGGTTATCCGTCGCTCGTGCCGGACGACGGCAAGGTCTGCCGGCCCGGCGTCCCGTTCGCGGACGGCGACGTGTCCTACCTCCGCGATGTGGACAAGAAGCTCAACCAGGCCCTCGCCGACCGGGCCAGGAGCGCCGGCGTGGAGTACGCCGACACGTACACGATGACCATCGGCCATGACATGTGCCAGGGCGAAGCAGACCGGTGGATCGAGCCCATCGAGACGAAGCTCGCACCGGCGCACCCGAACAGCTGGGGCCAGCACGCCATGGCCTATGGCGTCTACGACCAGCTCCTCCTCAAGTAGGAGCCGTGGCCCGGGTGTACTGACCCGTGGCTCCGGTCCGCGAACACCTCGCGGACCGGGGCACACATCCATGAGCCTGCCGGGCCCTCACCCGGCAGGCTCGCGGGCCGGCAGGCCGGCACGGGATCCGGCACCGGGGCCGGCCGGGCTGGACCGCCCGCATCGACAGGGCGGGACAACCACCGCGCACATCCTGTCGGCCCGGAGGCCGCGGTCGGTCACGTCACCTCCCCGGCAGTCGCGTCGCGATGTTCCGTACGACGACGGCGGCGAACTCCGCGGCGGCGTCGCACAGTTGCTTGGACGGCTGCGGGGCGTACACGGTCAGCTGGAAGAGTTCGGTGGTGCGGTCGCCGACCGGGTCCGTGTAGGTGCGGTGCGGAGTCCGTACGGTGCAGCTGTCGTCCTCGGCCTCATCCGCGACGACGTAGCTTTTCGTGCCGGCGACGTTCACCGGCGTTCCGTCGTCGGCGTCCAGCGCGTCGTCCCGGCTGATCTGGATCTCCACCGCGCGGCTGCCGTCGTCGCTCGACCAGTCGCAGTCCCAGGAACCGAAGCCGCGGTCCCGGTTGTCCACCTCGACACCGGGAAGCCCCGCGAGCTCGGCGGCGTCGAGCAGCGTGCACGTGTCGAGCCGGGCAAGGGAGTTCGCCGCCTGCGACGACGTACGCCGGGGCACCGGGCCGTCGGCCAGCACGCCGACCACGTGGTCGGCTGCGGCGTCGGCCATCCGGCACGGGTCGGGCGCCACCTCGTTGAGCTGCTTGCCTCTGACGCGGACCTGCTTGCCGTCGGGGGTCAGGACGGCCCGGTCACAGGCTTCCCCGTCACGCTTGAGCGTCACGACCGTGACGCTGCCCACCACACGGGTGGACATGACTTCGTCGAAAGCGTCCCGGTCCGAGTCGAGATTGACCTCGACGTCCGCGATGTCGTCACCGCTGCTGTTGCGCAGCAGGACGTCGCACCGGTCGACCTCCCCGTAGTCGGGGTCCAGCACCGTGTCGCCGAAGCGGCTCAACGAGGCCGCGCCGATCAGCCCGCACGGGTCCGCCGTACGCTCGTCGCCGATGGCGCCGGCCTGCGCCGTGGCCGACGGTTTCGCGTCGGCCACACCGGTACGGCCGCCCTTGTCGCCCTCGTTCTTCGAAGCCCACGGGCCGAAGACGAAGAGCCCGGCCGTGATCGCACCCGCCGCGGCCAGCGCCACCGCCGTGACCGCCAAGGGGTGCCGGCGTCGGCGTACGGGCCGTGGCGGTTGAAGCATGAAGGGCGTGAAGTCCCGTGCGTGGCGCGGGAGTCGTGACAGACGGAGTGTGCGGGACGCGAAGTCCCGCACGCGGCCGTCGTGCAACTGTTCCTGTATGTGCGGGGGCGGCGGTGCGGCGCGCGTCAGCAGCTTCTGCGCTCTGGGGGCGTCCGGCCGGCTCCCGGGCGCCACCTCCAGCAGCGCGGTGAGCGGCCCGTGCAGCGGGCCGGCCCGGTGCATGGGCTCGATGTGCCCCTCGACGGCCCGGGCCAGATACGCCATGAGGTGTTCGGCCTCCCCGTACGGCGACTGGCCCTCGACCGCAGCGAACAGGGAGGCCCCCAGGGAGAACACGTCGGACTTCTCGCCCGCGGGCTGCCCCTTGGCCACCTCCGGGGCCAGATACCGGGGTTTGCCGTGCACGCTGCCCGTCGTGCTGTGCGTGACGTCGCTCCACAGGGCCCGCGAGATTCCGAAATCGGTCAGTCGCGCGATGCCTTCGTCGGTCACGAGGATGTTCTCCGGCGTCACATCGCCGTGCACCACACCCTCGTTGTGCGACTTCGCCAACGCGGCCGCGATCTGGCAGCCGATCGACCCGGCCTCCTCGGGCGTCAGCGTCCCGCTCTCGGTCACGATCTGCGCCAGACTGCGGGAGGGGACGTACTCCATGATGATCCAGCAGGTGGCACCCTCGTCGACGAAGTCGAAGACGCCCACGATGTTCGGGTGGTGCAGCCGGCCCGCGTTGCGCGCCTCGCTCATGAGCCGTCGCGCAGCCCGATCGTCCTCCAGGCGTGCGCACTTGACCGCGACCCGTCGCTCCAGCCGCTCGTCCCAGGCCAGCCAGACGACGCCCATCCCGCCTCTGCCTATGGGCTCCTGCAAGAGATATCGGCCGGCGATCCTGTCCCCGGCCTCCGGCGTCACCAGCACGGCCCCCACCCCTCGCCCCACAGCCGACCACCCCGCTACGGTGACGGAGTGTACCCATCCCTCACTTGACGGTGATCTTTTTCACCGAACTTCGCGCGGACTTGCCCAGACCCCCCACACACGGTCCGTCGGGTTCACGGCAGCCGGAGAGCACACGGCCGGCCGGCCGCCCCGCCCGGGCCGTGCGGCCCGGCCCGTCCTCACCGCTGCGGCGTCGCGGTGAGGAAGTCCAGGACGAGCGGGCCCGCCACGGTGCGGAACTCCTCGAAATAGGCATGGCGCGCTCCGGGGATCATGTGCAGCCGGGCGCCGGGGATGCGGTTCGCGAGCAGGGGGGCATTGGCGGCGGGGTTGAGCAGGTCGTCGCTGCCGTGCACCACCAGAGTGCGTGCGCGAACGCCGGGCAGGAGCTGCCAGCTGTCGTGCTGGTTACTGGCCGCCAGGTGGCGTCGCCTGGCGTGGGCGGGCATGTCCGGGTCGCCGAGTGTCCGATAGGGGCCGGGATGGGCCGCCAGCCAGGCCGGGGTGTACATCAGCTCAAGAAGGGCCTGCCGCGCCGCGCCCGGTTGGGACTGGGCCAGCGACCTCCGTACGTCGTTGTCGCGTTCGATGCCGTGCGGTCCACCGGGCGACGTGCAGCCGAGAACCAGCGCGCGCACCCGGTGCGGATGGCGGGCCGCGAGCTGCTGGGCCACGCGTCCGCCCATGGACGTGCCGTAGACGTCGGCCCGGTCGACACCGAGGTCGTCGAGCACCGCGATCACGTCCTGGGCGAAGAGCTCGGTGCCGTAGGGCCGGTCGGGCTTGTCGCTCTCCCCGGTACCGCGGTAATCGAGGGTGATGGTGCTGCGGGCCGCGTGGAAGTCGTCGCGTACCCCGTCCCACCAGTGGTGGTTGTTCGCCTGGCCTGCCAGCAGGATCAGTGGGGCCCCCTCGCCCTGGACCTGATAGGCGATGCGGACCCCGTCAGGCGTCGTCGTGTGCGGCATACGGCCTTCCCTCCTCATGGACAGACAGGATTCAGCGCGCGTCCTGGCGCTTGGCGCTGACAGCATCCGGCGTCCACCAGTGTGGGCAATGCATGACCGGCCCGTTCACCACGGTGCTTGAACTTCTCCACGCCGTCTGCGGAGCGACCGAGGAGCGCACCGGCCGATGCGGCCGCCCCGGACCCGTCCGGCCACACATGGGCACATGGGCGACCGGCGGCGGTCAGTTGGTGTGCAGCAGGACCCGGCCGAGGTTGCTGCGGGATTCGATCAGCCCGACCGCCTCGGCGATCCGGTCGAGCGGCAGGGCCTCATGTGCCGGGCGCAGGCGGCCGGCTCCGTGCAGGTCCCACAGCTCGGCCCTGCGCTGCTCGATCAGTTCGGGCTGCCGGCGGCTGATCAGTCCGATGGAGAACCCGATGACCGACTTGAGGCCGCCGAGCAGGCCGGCGGTGTCCACAGTGCCGCCGCCCGCGCTGAACGCCACGAGCCTGCCGTGGGGCCGAAGGGCATCCACGCCCCGCTGCACCAGATCGCCGCCGACTCCGTCGAGGACCACGTCCACCGGCTCGCCCCAGGAGTCCTGCGCATAGGTCACCACCTCGTCGGCACCGCACCCACGGACGAAATCGGCCTTGTCCGCCGACCCGACCGCCGCGACCACGCGGCCCGCGCCCAGCGCCCCGGCCAGCTGCACGGCCAGGTGCCCGGAACCGCCGGCCGCCGCGGTGACCAGGACCGACTCGCCCCGGGCGAAGCGTCCGGCACGCAGTGCGCTCAGCGCCACCAGGCCGCCGCGCACCAGCGCCAGCGCCTCGGCCGCGGTCACCCGGGGCGGGACCGCGGTGACCATCGCCGGGACAGCGAGCACCGACTCGGCGTAGACGTCCTCGAACACCACCCCGCCCACCCGGTCTCCGACCCGGAAACCCTCCACGCCTGCCCCCAGGGCAGCGACCCGCCCCACCATCTCGCCCCCGGGACCGGCCGCCCCCGCCGCACCTGCGCGCAACATTCTGACCAGGCCCAGGCTCACGCCCACGACCTCGGTGTCCACCAGCAGCTGCCCGGGGCCCGGGACCGGTGCGACCGCCTCGTCGATCCTGAACGGCTCTGCGATGTCCTGCGGCCGGAACCTGACCTTGCGCATGGGCGCCTCCCTCTCCCGAAATCCGTTGGGTAACCCAACGATAGATGAGCTTCGTTGGGGAGGCCAATGAATTCGGCTAGGCTGGGCCGATGGACGCAACCTCCGCGCCGCTCAGCCGCCTGCAGACCCTGCCGAGCTGGCTGCTCGGCCGTGCCGCGGCTCTCGGACACCGTCTGGTCAGCGAGCAGTTGGCCGAGGAGGGTGTGCGGATGCCGCACCACGCCGTACTGTGCGGCATCGCCGAACTCGGTCCCATCGCACAGGCCGAGTTGTCACGCACCGTCCGGATCGACCCCAAGGACATGGTCACGGTGCTCAACGAGCTCCAGGCCAGAAAGCTGATCAGCCGCACCCGGGATCCCCGCGATGCCCGCAAGAACGCGCTCGCGCTCACCCCGGACGGCCGGGCGCTGCTGCACCGGCTGGAAGAGCTGGGCGACCGGGCCAACGACGCTCTGCTCGCCCCGCTGACCCCGGCCGAACGAGAGCAACTGAGCGCCCTGCTCGTCCGGTTGATCACCACGGAACAGACGTCGCCGGCCGCCCTGGCGGACACCGCCGGGAGCCCGTCACAGGGGACTGTGTCACGCCCGTAGGTAGGCCAGGGCGGCCAGCACCCGCCGGTTCCCCTCGGCTCCGACGGGCAGGTCGAGCTTGGCGAAGATGTTGCCGACGTGCTTGTTCACTGCGGCTTCGCTGATGTACAGCTCTGCCGCGAGCCCGGCGTTGGTGCGTCCCTGCGCGATCAGCGCGAGGACTTCGCGTTCACGGGGGCTGAGCCGTTCCAGGGGATCCTGGCGCAACCGTACGAGCTGCTGGATCACCTCGGGGTCGACGACGGTCCCGCCGGCGGCGATACGGTCGATCGCGGCGGTGAAATCGGCCACCGCGGCCACCCGTTCCTTCAGCAGATACCCCACCGCCGCCCCGCCGCCGGAGTCCAGCAGGCCGAGCGCGTAGGACCGTTCCACGTACTGACTGAGCACGAGTACCGGCAGCCCCGGGAATTCCTCCCGGAGCCGCACGGCCGCCTTGAGACCGTCGTCGCTCATCGTCGGCGGCATCCGCACGTCGGTGACGATCAGGTCCGGGCGGTCGGCGCGGACTGCCGCGACCAGGGCGTCGGCGTCACCGACCGCGGCCACCACCTCGTGTCCGACCCGCTGGAGCAGGCCGATGAGGCCCTCGCGCAGCAGGACGGCGTCTTCGGCCACGATCAGGCGAAGCGGCAAGGTACCTCCACATGCAGCAGGGTGGGCCCACCGGCCGGGCTCGACACCCGCATCCGGCCCTCCAGCGCCGCGACCCGGTCGGCCAGCCCGGTCACGCCGCTGCCGGCCTCCGTGTCCACACCGCCGTGGCCGTCGTCGGTGATGTCGAGGATCAACAAGTCGGAATGATAACGACCATGCACGGCCGCGGTGCCGGCACCGCTGTGCTTGGCGATGTTCGTGAGCGCCTCGTTGATGAGGAAGTACATGGTCGTCTCGATCTTCCTCGGCAGCCGTCGGGGCAGCCGCAGGTCGACGGTGACCGGGATCGGGAATCGGCCCGCGTAGTCCTCGATCGCCGCGACCAGCCCGTGATCGGCCAGCACCGGCGGGTTCAGACCCCGGATCAGGGCCCGCAACTCCTGCTGAGCCGTCATGAGTTGCGTTTCGGCCTGGGTCAGCAGCTCGGACTGCGGCGAGTCCTCGGGAGTGTCGAGGCGGAGCATCCCCAGGGTCATCCCCAGGGAGACCAGGCGTTGTTGGGCGCCGTCGTGCAGGTCGCGTTCGATCCGGATCCGTTCGGCGTCGAAGGAGTCCAGGAGGCGGGACTGCGTGGCGCGTACCTCGCGCAGTTCCTCGCCGAGCTCCTGGTCGCGCGGGGCCAGGAAGGTGCGGGCCATCGCGGCGCGCGCGCCCGCCCAGGAAGTGAGGGTGTACGGGGAGGCGAGCAGCACGACGGAGCCGAAGACGGCCCAGGGCCAGGTGTCGCCGTCCACCGAGGAGATCGTGACCGCGGGCACCCCGAAGGAGAAGCCGAGGACCAGCAGGTCCAGCCACCACAGTGCGGCGGCCGAGATCAGGGTGAACGTCAGCTCACGCCAGGTCGCCTGTTCCTTGAGTCGGGTCGCCACCCAGGCCTTGAAGCCGGGGGCCTCGGGGGTGCGGTGCGGGTCGGGGACGGGGTCCAGGTCGACCAGCCGCAGCCGCCGTCGTTCCACCGATGCCACCACCGTGGAGCCCAGGACCAGGCCCACCAGGGGTGCGATGCCGAGCAGGACGACCAGGAGCACGATTCCCGTCGCCAGGCCGGCGGTGAAGACGAGGACGGCTATGGCGCCGACGATCACGCCGCCGGCCAGGTAGGCCAGGGAGCGCCACGGCCAGCTGGAGGTCAGGAAGCCGGCGGGGCGCTGGGCCATCGCCTGCCAGGCCGTTGCGGGACGCATACCCAGCACCGTAGCCCGGTCATGCGGACCACCGGAGTAGAGGCAGCACTACCCCAGGAGTAGAGGAGGGGCCAGTGCTCCGTCCCCTCCGGTGCGGTGAGGTCAGTGCATGACGACAACGAGGAACACTCCAGTTCAGGACGACGCGGTCGAACTGCACGGCCTGCGCAAGGTCCACGGCAACGGCGATCACGCGGTGACAGCCCTGGACGGGGTCAGCCTCCGATTCCCGCGCGGCACGTTCACCGCGATCATGGGCCCGTCGGGTTCGGGCAAGTCGACACTGCTGCAGTGCGCGGCGGGCCTGGAGCAGCCCAGCGAAGGGCAGATCATCATCGCCGGGTCGGACATCGGCCGGCTGAACGAGGCGCAGCGCACCGAGCTGCGTCGCGACCGCATCGGGTTCGTCTTCCAGGCCTTCAACCTGGTCGAGTCGCTGACCGCGGCACAGAACGTGGAACTGCCCTCCCGCTTCGCCGGCCGCAGGGCCGGCCGGCAGCAGGTGGCCGGCGCACTGGCCTCGGTGGGCCTGGCCGAGCGGGCCGGACACCGGCCAAGCCAGCTCTCAGGCGGCCAGCAGCAGCGCGTCGCCCTGGCCCGCGCCCTGGTCACCCGCCCCGACGTCCTCTTCGCCGACGAGCCCACCGGCGCCCTGGACACGGTCACCTCGCAGGAAGTGCTCCGGATGATGCGCATGCTGGTCGACCGGGAGGGACAGACCACGCTGATGGTCACCCACGACCCGGTGGCCGCGGCCGTCGCCGACGTCGTCGTGTTCCTGAAGGACGGCCGGATCGCGGACCGGATCGGGCTGAACCGTGCCGGCACCGACAACGCCGGGGCAATCGCTGCCCACATGGCCCGGATGGAGGCGTGATGCTGATTCTCGCGAACGTACGCGAACGCTGGTCCGGATTCCTCGGCGCCTTCCTCGCCGTCCTGGTCGGCGTCGCCCTGGTCACCACCACACTGATCATCTACGACTCCTCCCGCCCCATCCTCCAGCCCCGCTACGCGGGCACCGCCGCCCTGGCCCTCCCGCAGCAGGCTCCGGACCAGGACGGCAGCGCCAAGGACCGCATCCCGTGGAGCCCGGCCGAGGCGGCCCCGCTCAAGGATCGGCTCGACGCGGTGCCCGGAGTGGCCACCACGGTCCTGGACCGTTCCTTCTACGCCCAGGCCATCCGGAACAACAGGCCCGTCACCGACGAAGGCGCGCTGGAGTCCGGCCACGGCTGGAACAGCGCTCTGATGGCCCCCTACCGGCTGGTCGCCGGAAAGGCCCCTGCGGGCAGCAGCGAGGTCGTGGTCGACCGCGCTCTGGGCGTACCGGTCGGCAGCCGGCTGACCGTCAACATCACTGAGGGCCGGAAGCAGTTCACCGTCGTCGGTACGGTCGACGGTCCCGGCTACTACTTCAGCGAGGCATTCGCCGCCGCCCGGCAGCCCGGAGTCCCCGCCATCGGCCTGGTCCCGGAGAAGGGCGCCTCCGCCTCCGCCATCGCGTCGGCCGCGAAGAAGGTCATCGACGGCAAGGGCACGATCGCGGCCGGAGACGACCGCTCCGAGCTCCAGCCGGAGCACATCGAGCACAAGCGCTTCCTCGGCGTCCAGCTGATCAGCGCCATGGCGGCACTCGGCCTGTTCACCACCGTCTTCGTCGTCGCCTCGATGCTGGTCCTCTCCACCGGGATGCGCCGCCGTGAGATCGGCCTGCTGCGCACCATCGGCGCCTCTCCCGCCCAGATCCGCCGCATGATCCTCGGTGAGGCCGCCGTCGTCGGGCTCCTCGGCTCGGTCGCCGGCTGCCTGGCCGGCCTGGCCGGCGCACCCCTGCTGCGCAACATCCTCGACGGCCTGGACGTCACCCCGCCGGACATGCGGGTGACCGTGGCCGCCTGGCCGTTGCTGGTCGCATCCGCGCTCGGCATCGGGGCCGGCGTGACCGGCGCCTGGTCGGCAGGGCGCAAGGCCACCCGGGTCGCCCCGATCGAGGCGCTCCTGGACAGCCGCTCGGCCAACGCCGGTATGGGGCGCGGCCGGTGGATCACCGGACTGGCCGTCCTGGGCCTGGGCGTGGTCCTCGCCCTCGCCACCGCGACCACCGGCGCCGACAGCCGGATCGGGATGGCGCTGTTCGCCACCATGACCCTCATCGTCGCCGCCGCTCTGCTGTCCCCGGTCCTGGTGGGCCCGGCCGGCCGGCTGCTGACCGCCCCGTTCCTGAAGCGCGGCACCGCCGCACCGGTCCTGATCCGCTCCGAGCTCACCGCCGACTCCCGCCGGGCCGCTTCCCTGGTCGCCCCCGTCATCGCCGCGGTCGGCTTCGCGGTCCTGCTCAGCGGAGCGGTCGAGACGATGCGCGTCGCCTACCCGGCCGGTGAGGCCCTCAAGGCCGCCGGACAGACGATCGTCACCCCGGACGGCACGCCCGGGAACACCGACGAGGTCGTCGCCGCCAACCCGGTCGGCAAGGCCGCCCTGCCCACCCGCGCCTTCGTCGGCAAGGCCGAAAGCCCCGTCGTCATGGACGTCCTGGGCAGCCGGGATGCCAGGTGGGACAAGCCGGGAGAGGCCGTCATCGGCACCCGCACCGCCACGGACCTGGGCCTCAAGAAGGGCCGGCGGGTCCCGGTCCGGTTCAACGACGGCACCACCGTCACCCTGAGGATCAGCGCGGTGCTGCCCGACGACCCGGCCCGCGGCGACTTCGTCGTCGCCCGCGCTCTGGTCCGTTCCCACGACCCGGCGGCCCTGACCGACGACATCTTCGTCCCGGCCGGCACCGAGGCCACCGCCACCGTGCCCGGCATCGCCACCCACGACGCCCTGCGGTACGCCCTGGACGACTACAACACCGACGCCAGGCTCACCGACAGCCTGGCCACCATGCTCATCGTGATCTCGGTCGGCTACAGCGTGATCGCGGTCGTCAACAGCATGGCGATGGCCGCCCACGGCCGCCGCCGCGACTACGCGGTGATGAAGGCCGCCGGCGGCACCGTCCGCCAGCTCGTCCGCCTGGCGGCCGCCGAAACCGCGCTCCTGGTCGTCATCGGCGCCGCCCTGGGAGTCCTGGTCACACTGCCTCCGCTGGCCGCAATGGCCTCGGGCCTCTCCCAGGCCACTTCCGCCGATGTGGGCCTGCACCTGAACACCACCGCGATCGTCACCGCGATCCTCGGCACCCTCCTGGCCGCTGTCGCCGCCGGGGTGCTGGTCACCTCCCGGATCCTCCGGAAGCAGACCGCGTAGGAACCACACGGACCGAACAGCCCGGAGGGCCCCGATCAGAGGCGGCAGCTGATTTCGAGGCCGTCGTCAACGGGGAATGTGACGCTGTGGTAGCCGTTGGCGGTGTCGCGGACGTAGTCCAGGTAGGGGCCGAGGTCGGGGAGGACCACATCGTCGGCGACGACGAGGGTGCCGGGGGCGATGTGCGGTTCGAGCAACTGCAGGACAGGAAGGCAGAGGTCCTTCCACCCGTCCAGGAACAGGAAGTCGACCGGCTCCCGCAGTGCGGCGAGCGTCTGCAGGGCGTTCCCCTCGAGCACGGTGATCACCTCGTCGAGGCCGGTGGCGGCGAAGGTGTCCCGGGCGGCCGCCGCCTTGGTCCGGTTCATCTCCGTGGTGATGACCCGGCCCGTGCCGTTGTCGCGAACGGCGGCGGCCAGGTGCAGGGTCGAGATGCCGTACGAGGTGCCGAACTCGACCACACCGGTCGGCCTGGCGGCGCGGACGAGGTTGTAGAGGAGTTTGCCGCCGTCGGCGGAGATCGGCATGTAGATCTCCTGTACCGCGTCGGCGAATTCCTGCGCCGACAGCGACTCCCGGTCGTAGGGCTGGGTGCTCCGCAGGCGTGCTGAGGTCTCGTCGTCACGGGCGGCGGCTTCGAACATGCGGGTCAGGGCGGCGGAGACACGTGGTTCCGCGAGGGTGTTGCGGTGCGTGGACACGGTTCTGGCTCCTTGGAGTGGTGGGTACTTGAGGTGGTGGGTACTGGGGGTGGTGGGTACTTGGGGTGGTGGGTACTTGGGGTGGTGGGTACTTGGGGTGGTGAGTGCTTGAGGTGGTGGCGCGTCCCGTCAGGCCGTGTAGGCACCGGCGGCGATGTCGGCGAGCAGGGACGGCCCGGTCGGCTCCCATGAGAGGAGCTTCCTGGTCACGTCGTTGGACGCGGTCATGGTGGAGGCGAAGAAGGAGCCGACGAAGCCGAAATGGGCTCCGGCGTCCTGTGGTGCGACGGAGCCGACCGGCAGGCCGAGGCTGTCGCCGATCGCCTCGGCGATCGCCCTGGTGGTGACGGCCTCCTCGGCGACGGCGTGCAGGCGCGTCCCCGCGGGTGCCTGCTCCGTACCGAGGCGGACGAGGCGGGCTGCATCGCCGCGGTGCACCGCCGACCAGGCCGTGGAGCCGTCGCCGACATAGCCGGAGAGTCCCTGCTTGCGGGCAGCCGCGGTCAGGAAGTTGACGAATCCCCAGTCGCCGCGGCCGTGCACGCTCGGGGCGAACCGGGTGATCACGGTCCTGACGCCCTGGGCCACGTAGTCCAGGGCAAGGTTCTCGCTGCCGCCCCGGTTGGAGTCGGGGCCGACGGCCGGAGAGACGTCGTCCTCAGTGGCGGGCCGGCCATCGACGAGCCCGGAGAGAGGAGCGGCGACCACGAAGGGCCGGTCAGTTCCGGCCAGGGCGTCGCCGAGGGTCCGTACTGCGGCGCGTTCGGAGCGGTCGGACTCGGCGGGGTTGCTCCAGTCGTGCTTATTGGCCATGTGGATGACCGCGTCCGCCCGGGCCGCGCCTCGCCGCAGCGAGTCGAGGTCGTCCAGGTCACCGCGGACGACGCCGACGCCCTTGGCCACGAGAACCTGCTCGGCCCGTTCGGACCGGGCCAGGCCGATGACCTGGTGGCCCGCCGAGATGAGTTCGTCGACAACGGCTGATCCGATCCAGCCGGTCGCTCCAGTGACAAATGCACGCATGACTGTGTCCTCCTTCGCCCCGAAAAGGGCATGCGGCTAACCGAGTTGGGTGGGAGTTCCCTGGTCACGGCACCGGGATCACGGCACCGGCGCCGAGCCGGTCGGCACGGGGGGCCTCTGCCGCCGCGGGGCGGCCCGGTCGGCGCGGCGGGCGCCGACGACGACGAGGGCAGTGCACACGCCCACACGGTCGAGCACCGGGCCGGACCGCTGCGCCGGGCGCTGAGCGCCCTCAGGTATGGCAGCCATTGCTCTCCGGTTCCTCCTTGGATTGCCGAACACGGAACACAGCCGGACACCGCCCGGCAGGCCCTTCCCGTGACAGGGCAAGGGATGGCCGGACACCCATTTACGAGTCACCGTGCACCGCAAAGGTAACACATACGAGACACGGTGCCTCGTATACAGTGAATGCATGGTGGACGGAAGTGGCCGCGGGCGGCCTCGCAGCGAGAGCGCACGCGTCGCGGTGCTGCACGCGGTCGACGACCTGCTGGTCGAAGTCGGGTATGCGGCCCTGACCATGAAGGGCATCGCCGAGCGCGCGGGTGTGGGCCGCCAGACCGTGTACCGCTGGTGGTCGAACAAGGCGGAAGTGCTCTACGAGGCCAGCACCATCGACGCCCGGCGCGAACTGTCCGTGCCCACCGGCGGCGAACCCGGCAAGGACCTCAAGGCGTATCTCGACGCCCTCGTCACCTTCCTGTCCCGCTCGGACGCGGGAGCGGCCTACCGCGCCCTCATGGGGGAAGCGCAGCACGACGCGGACGTCGCCGCGCTGCTCGCCTCCCGCGACATCCTCGGGGAGAGCGCAGCGGAGGTCGTGGAGGCGGCGCGGACATCGAGCGGCACCGCCCTCTCGCTCGAACAGGCGACCGCGCTCCTGATCGGCCCACCCTTCTTCCACATCCTGTCCGGGCGCAGCGCACAGGCCATCGACACCGAGCAGCTCGCAGAGCAGTTCGTGCGCACCCTGAACCATCGGGGGACGTGAGGCGCCGCGCCTCCCGCTCCGCCCCCGGCCCGGAACCCGAAGCCCCAGGCAGCCGGCCCCGGGGTCGCCTCGGCCACGCCCCCGTTCGACTCGACCATGCGGACTCGTACGGGCCCTGGAGGAGGGCGGCGGCACCAGCCCGTGCCAGGCGGATCACTACGGGCGCCGGCACGACCTGCTCCGCGCCGCACCGCAACAGATCCCCGGCCCGAGCGACCCCGGCTTCACCGCCCACGCCCTGCTCGCCGCCGCCGAAGCGCGCGTCGGCCACTGAACCGGCCCCCCTCGCCCGGCAGTCCGCCACCCGCCGCCCTCCACGCTCCTTGCGCGGAGGGCGATGGCACATCCGGCCCGGAGTGCGCTCCATATCGGCACATGACAACCTAGCTTGCTAGGGTGCTAGCATCGCCTTGTGGGCGATGAAGAGGTCAAACAGTTCAACGTGTACCTGCCGATAGGGCTGATCAAGCAGCTCAAGTACCGGTCGATCGAGTCGGGCATGTCGCTGTCGGCGCTGGTCGCCGACGCGTTGCGCGGCTACCTCGACGACCCCCAAGGGCCCGGACCGCAATCGACCGAGAAGGAGACCTGACATGGCGACCGAGGGAATCGAGGCCGTGTTCCTCACGACCCGCAACTGGGGCAGGGCGGCGAAGTTCTTCCAGTCACTCGGCTACGAGCTGGAGTTCGCGACCGACCACAACTCCGGTCAGCTCCGCAACGGCGACAGTCCCTACGTGTTCATCGCCGAAGTCCCCGAGGACCAGGAGCCGCGGACGGGGATCGTGCTGAAGGTGCCCGACGCGGACTCGTTCCACCCCGACCCGGCCGTCGAGGTGGTCACACCGTTCGAGGACACCCACTACGGAACCAAGGAGATGACGGTCCGCGACCCCGACGGGCGCCTGTGGAGCCTCCAGGCTCCCGCGACCGACTGACCGCGGCAGAGAGGGGAAACACCATGGCAGACGAGCAGACCGAGACGCCGGACAGCACCGCGGTGCGGACCGCCCTCTGGCGGGCGATGCACGTCCGGATCGACCCGCCCCCGCATGTGATCGAGGACGAGATCGGCCTGAAGCTGGCAGCCCCGGGCGACGACTGGCGCGAACGCCCCGACATGGACCCGCGCACCACCAGCGGTTTCCGGGCCGCCATGGTGGCCCGCGCCCGTTTCATCGAGGACCTGATCACCGAACAGGCCGACCGCGGCGTCACCCAGTACATCGTGCTGGGCGCCGGCCTGGACACCTTCGCCCAGCGCAAGCCGGAGATCGCCTCCCGGCTGCAGATCTTCGAAGTCGACCAGCCCGGGCCGCAGGCCTGGAAGCGCCGCCGCCTGGCCGAACTCGGCTACGGCATCCCGGAGTGGCTGCACCTGGTGCCCGTCGACTTCGAGGCGAACACGCACTGGTGGGAGCAGCTGGCGGCCAACGGCTTCGATCCCGGCCGGCCGTCGGTCATCGTCTCCACCGGCGTCACCATGTACCTCACCGAAGAAGCCGTCGTCGCCACCCTGCGCCAGATCACCACCCTCGCCCCCGGCTCGACGCTCGCCATGACGTTCCTCCTGCCGGCCGAACTGCTCGACGAGGCGGATCGCGCCGGCCTCCGGGCAAGCAAGGAAGGCGCACGAGCCTCCGGCACGCCGTTCCTCAGCTTCTACACCCCGCAGAAGATGCTGGCCCTGGCCCGCGAAGCGGGCTTCGCCGACGCCCAGCACCTGCCGGGTGCCGTGCTCGCCGCGCGCTACTTCGCGGGTCGTACGGACGGCCTCCGCCCGTCGAGCGGAGAGGACGTGCTGCTGGCCACCACCTGAGCCCGCGGAACCGACCGGAACCTCGTGGCGCCTGCCACAGGACGACCGGCTCGTCGACCGAGCCGGGAGCCCGAAAGGCGGCTGTCCCATGCTCGTCCTGCTGATGTACGCCGCCCTGCTCGCCGCACCGCTCTGGGCCATCGCGGTCGCGGTGAAGCTGATATCGGTCGTCCTCCCCGGGCGGCGGCCGAACTGGGGCAAGGACCTGTTGCGTTGGAGCGCGGGCATGGCCGCTGTCGCAGCCGTCATCGTGTACTCGATCGGCCTCGGCTCGGTGCAGTGGGACGCGGCCGCGGCGGAGCACGGTGCGGACTCCTCCCCCGCCGTTCCCTGCCGCCCCCTCGACCGAATCGCCGGGCACGAACCGTCCTACCTCCCGCTGGGCTTCGAGTGCCGGCTGGACGACGGTCGCGTCGTCCGGGCCGACGGCCCCTACGGCTTGCTGAACGGTCTGACCGTCACATTCGGCCTGGCGGCGGTGCTGTTGCTGATCGCAGCGGGGGCTCTCGACGAGTACCGCGCGCGGGCGGAGACTGCGGAGACGAAGGCGAAGCGGGTGGCTGATCCGCAGGAGACACCGGGCTGAACGGCTGAACGGCCCCGGTCGTGACGTCAGTACGGGCGGACGGACGGTCGGGTCACCGCACGGGGAAGCCGAAGGAGTAGCCCTGCTGCCTCAGCCAGGGCAGCACCTCGCGCAGAGCGGCCAGGGTCTGGGAGCGATCCCCGCCGGCGTCGTGGAAGAGGACGGTCGGCCCGTTGGAGATCTCGCTCTTGACGGTGGCGACGATGGCGTCCGCACCGGGATGCTCGAAGTCCTTGGTGTCGACGTTCCAGCCCAGCGGCCGCATCCCCCGGGACGCGGCGAGGTGCCTGCTGTACGGGGTGAAGGCGCCGCCCGGGGCCCGGTAGTACTGCGGCCGGACACCTCCGGACGCCTTGGTGATCATGCGCTCGGCATCCAGGATCTGCTGGGACTGGTAGGCCTCGGACTTCTTGTCCATGCCGGTGTCGTGCGAGACCGTGTGGTTGCACAGCCGGTGCCCGCCCGCCACGACCGCCTTGACCAGGTCCGGGTACGCCTGGGCCTGGGTGCCGACCATGCAGAACGTGGCCTTCACACCGCTGTCCTTCAGCAGTTGCAGCACCTGCGGCGTCCAGGTCGGGTCCGGTCCGTCGTCGATGGTGATGTTGACGCCCTTGGCGCCGCGGTCCGAGGCGTGCACGATTTCCTCCGCCACCTTGGCCGCCCGGCCCTGGTGCTGGGCGTCCGGCGCCGAGACACCCGGCTTGGCCCCTCCTCCGACGGCGCCGGCCTGCGCGGTCCACACCGAGGTGGCGGCGGCCAACGCGGTCACCCCGAGCGCCGCGGCGAGAAGCCGGCTGTGCCATGCCCTTCCCTTGTGCCGTGCCATGTCGCCCGCCCCTTTTTTTGTCTCCGCCGATGCCGTGCACCCATGAAGACACACGAACACCCCCGCGAGATCCCCCGGTTACCGATCGCGGACAAACCTGCAGGGGGCCGGCGACAAACGGGGGAGTTCCGCGACGTTCCCGGGCCGGCGGACTCTCGACGGAGGTCACTCCCCCCGGGGGCGCCATTCGCGGGCAAGGATCGCCCAGACCTGCTTGTCGTAGCGCACACCCCGGTACGGCCATGCCTCGCGTCGCACCCCTTCGAGCGTCATACCGAGCCGCTCGGCCACCGCCGAGCTGCGCTCGTTGTCGGCCCGGCAGTGCCATTCGGCCCGGTGCATCGCCCGGGAGGTGAACGCCCAGTCCAGCAGCGCGCCGCAGGCCTGCGTGACCAGACCGTGGCCCTCGGCGGACGGCTCCAGCCAGCAGCCGATCTCGCACGAGCCGGCCCCGGCGTCGAAGGCGGTGAACATCACGCCGCCGACCAGCGTGCCACCCTGCCGGACGCCGTAGAGCCTGGCACCGTCACCGGCCAGACGTTCGGCATACCGCTGGAGCGTGGCCCGCGCCCCGTCCACGTCGTCGGTGACGAACGCGGGCCCGACCCAGGGGCGAATGTGCTCGCGGGCCCGGTCCAGGTGATCCGCGAACTCTTCGGCCTGCCAGACCTCCAGCGGCGCGAGGTGAGCACCGTCGCTCAGCGACAGCGAGAACATGAGGGCCTCCCAATTCACATAACAAGTGTTATGACAATGTACCGTGGCAGCATGCCACGCACCAAGGGAGATCATGAGGCCCGCCGACGAGACGTCTCCGAAGCGGTCTGGCAGGTCATGGCCACCCGCGGCTTCGCCGGCCTGACCCTGCGCGCCGTCGCCGCCGAGCTGGGTGCGACCACCGGCCTGCTCACCCACTACTTCCCCACCAAACACGCCCTGGTGGAGCATGCGCTCGACCTGCTCGACCGACGGACCGCCGCCCGCCCGCGCCGCCACACCGGCCAGGGCCTGGCCGCCTTCAGGGACGCGCTGCTGGACGTCCTGCCGCTGACCCCCGAGGCCACCGACGCCAACCGGATCTGGGTCTCCTCCTGGGACACCGCGCTCTCCGACCCCGGCCTGGGCGCCGGCTACGCACGTAAGTACGCGGAAAGCCGCGACAGGCTGGGCGAGCGGGCGGCCGCGGCCCAGGAACTCGGCGAGCTTCCCTCCGGGGACCCCGCTCACATCGCCGCGGGCGCCCAGTCCTTCGTTCTCGGCCTGGTGGTCCAGGCCCTGTTCGACCCGGCGGCGTTCCCGCCCCAACGGCAGGTCGAGCTCCTGGACAACTACCTGGCCACCCTGACCGCCCGTACGGATCCCACGGCGCCGCCAACGTCTACCCGGCGGTGCCCGCCCGAGGCTCCCGCGGGCCGCGGAA
This sequence comes from Streptomyces sp. NPDC058221, assembly GCF_042882365.1. Taxonomy (NCBI): domain Bacteria; kingdom Bacillati; phylum Actinomycetota; class Actinomycetes; order Kitasatosporales; family Streptomycetaceae; genus Streptomyces; species Streptomyces sp. NPDC058221. Next base: position 22,273 of record NZ_JBHVWF010000008.1, read on the forward strand.
CCCCTGCGTGCGGCTGAGCACGAGGTTGGTGGTCGTACTGCCGAACAGGGCCAGTTCGTCGACGATCTCCTCCAGGTGCACCATCGACGTGGTCGCCACCTTCAGGACGTAGCAGTCGTCGCCCGTGGTGCGCAGGCACTCCAGGACCTCGGGCCGCTCCTCGATCAGCCGGCGCAGCGGTCCGTGCCGGGTGCCCGGGCCCGGGTACTTCAGGCGGACCACCGCCATGACCCCGTACCCGGTCCGCTCAAGGTCCACCTCCGCCCGGTATCCCGTGATCACCTCGGCCGCCTCCAGCCGCCGCACCCGTTCCTTCGTCGCCGAGGCGCTGAGGTTCACCCGCCGTGCCAACTCCGTGAACGCGATCCGGCCGTCCCGTTGGAGCTCGCCCAGGATCGCCCAGTCCGTCGCATCAAGGCTCTCGGTCATCGGGCCAGATTACCGGCGGATCCACGGCCGGAACGCCCCTGAACAGGCGCGAATCACTTCTGGACGGCCGGTCGCCGTGGCTAGGCTGAGCTTCATGAAGATCGGAGTCAACGTCCTCAATTTCGGCCCCGGTACCGACCCCGGGGCCCTTCGAAGCTGGGCCCAGACCGTCGAGGGCCTGGGCTTCGACCTGCTCATGGTCTCGGACCACATCGCCATCACGTCCGACGTCGCCGAGCGGTATCCGGCCCCCTTCTTCGAACCCTTCACCACCTTGTCCTGGCTGGCCGGCCTCACCACCCGGGTCCGGCTCGGCACGACGGTTCTCATCGCCCCCTACCGGCACCCGCTGCTCACCGCACGCATGGCGGCCAATCTCGATGAACTGAGCGGAGGCCGGCTGGTCCTCGGGGTGGGCATCGGCTGGGCACGGCAGGAGTTCGCCGCCCTGGGGATCCCGTTCGAAAAGCGTGGACGCCTGACCGAGGACCACCTGCGGGACGTGCGGACGGCCTGGGCGGACACCGCCTCGTACGGAGACCGGAGCATCCCGGTGTGGGTCGGCGGCAACAGCGATGCCGGACTGCGCCGGGCCGTACGGCTCGGTGACGCATGGCATCCGCTGCGCTGCACCGTGCCGTGGTTGCGCGACGCCGCGGTCAGACTCCAGGAGTACGCGGACGAGCAGCAGCTGCCCATGCCCGCTCTGGCGCCACGGATCGCTCTCCATGTCACTGACGAGCCGGTCGGCGGAGCCCAACGGCCGGCCGGTAAGGGCACCATCGACCAGATCATGGACGACCTGGACCAACTCCGGCTGCTGGGAGCCGAGTCCGTCGTCCTGGACCCCTACAACGGCGACCCCGGAGAAACGCGCCACCCGCAGAAGGCCTGGCAGGCACTCGCCACCGTGGCCGCGCACTTCTACCCGCCACGCACCGGACCGGAGCAGTCATGACCACACCCGACGACCACGCCCTTCTCCGACGGGCCATCGCGCTCGCGGCCGAGGCACGCGACGGCGGCGACCCGCCGTTCGGCTCACTGCTGTCGGGACCGGACGGAACGGTCCTGGCGGAGGAGCACAACACGACCCTCACCGACAGGGACATCACCGCGCACCCGGAGCTGAAGCTGGCGAGATGGGCCGCGCGGGAGCTGGACGCCGCCACCGCGGCGGAGACCACGATGTACACAAGCTGCGAACCGTGCGCGATGTGCGCGGCGGTCATCCAGCAGGCGGGGCTGCGGCGGGTCGTGTTCGCCCTGTCCGGCGAGCAGCTCCTGGACATCAGGCCGGGCAGCGGCCGGCTTCCGGTGCCGCAGACCGGCCCCGCGCTTCTCGACGAGGTACGGGCCGTGGTCGAGAAGTACTACCGCTGACCCCTCCTGTTCACCGTCACCGCCCTCGACGGGGGCGGTCCCGCTCCCCGTCCGTGCCGGCCTCCGCGCCGCCGGGGGCGGGAGCGGAGGCGTGGGTCATCAGATCGCCGGGCTGGCAGTGGAGGACATCACAGATCCGGGACAGCGTGGAGAAGCGGATGGCCTTGGCGCGGCCGTTCTTCAGCACGGACAGGTTCGCGATGGTGATGCCCACCTGCGCGGCGAGTTCGGTGAGGGTCATTCCGCGCTCGTTGAGGAGCCGGGTCAGGTGGATCTCGATGGTGTGCTGTTCCTCTTCGGCCATCAGATGGTCCCTTCGAGGTCCTCTCTCATGCGGGCGCCTTCCCGCATGGCCTGCCCCATGATCACCGCGGTGAGGCCGGTGAGCAGGAGCGGCCACGGCCAGTCGAGTATCGGCCCGGACCCTGCCACCGGCGCCATGCTCCCCACGAGCGCGGACTGCGACCAGCCCGACGCGAGAGCGGTCAGCGGTGCCCCCACCGCGACGAACCAGCCGAGCGTGCGCAGCCGCTGCGCGGTGGCCGCGACGAACGGGCCCTGCTCCACGACATTGCCCAACAGCCGCGAGAAGAGCAGCAGAGCCACGAAAGCGAAGAGGTACCACGGGAGTTGGGCCCCTATGTCGCCCAGGCGCTGCATCCCGGAGGGGTGTTCCTGACAGAGGCGCGTGAGGGTGCCGGAGCCCTGCACGCCCCGCACGACCGGCAGTTCATTTCCCAGTGTCGCGTTGGCCCAGAAGCCCGTCTCCACACAGACGTCGCCGTCGTCGAGCAGCCTCGAAGCCGCCTTGCCGACGAAGGCGACCCCGCTGAGCACGGTCAGCCAGTGGGCAGCCCTCGCCAGGAACCTTGTCAGTCGCGTGTCCACCACAACCACCTCCTTATCGAATATCGATATGCTAGCCGAGCATATCGATAAACGGCAAACCCGGGGCGGCACGGAGGTGGTCGCGAGCCGCTGGGATCACGGCCCCAACGCCGCGTCGGAAGCAACCGGGGGCGACTGCCGCGGTGCTCGCTGCCGTACTTGCCACAGCACTTGGACCCGCCGGCCAGCTCAGCCACGCGTCAGGCAAGCCGGCCCACTTGGCCAAGTGGACCCATTTGGCCAAGTGGGCCCCTTCGGAGCGCACGCCACGAGCCCCGACGTGGCTTGGTCGAGCCGGCTAGGGGCAGTCCTCCTCGAACTTCACCGCAGTGAGCTCGACCGGCTTCCCTTCCGTCTTCGCTCCCGCGCCGGGTGTCTGCGTGCACACCTTCCAGTTGCTCTCCACCAGGACCATGCGGCCTTCCGCAGCATCCCTCACAGTGAGCGAAGTACCCGAATCGAAGGCGGCTCGGGCGGCCTTCACTGACCTCCCGGCGAGGTTCGGCATCTTGGCGTCCGACGTTGCCAGGGGCCTCTCCTCCTTGACCGGGCAGTCCTCGTCGAGCTTCACCGAACCGAAGTCCAGCTTCGTCTCAAGGAGGACCGTTCCGCCCGCTTTGACGTTCTGCGAGCAGACCTTCCAGTTGCGGTCCCACACCTGCATTCGCTCCCGGCCCAGGCTGTCGTGCGACGACAGGCCGTAGAACCCCTTGGCCTGCGCAGCATCCTGCGCCGACTGCAGTCCCATGCCCACGAAATTCGGTACGGGCACTTCCTTGCCCGCCTCCTCCACACTTGGCTTCGCCTTCTTCTCCGGCTCAGCGGGCTTGTCGTCGGATGCGCCCGCCGACTTGGGCTGCGACATGACCGTCACCGTCTCGGTGGGCACGGGCCCCGCAGTACCGACGCCCTCAGTGCCACTGCTTCCTGCACTGCCGACGACGACTCCGATGAGGAACAGGCCGATCGCCGACGGAATGACGACCCGCTTTCGCGCCCAGCGTGGCCCTGCTCCTGGCGGTGCCGAGGGCTTCGACGGGGGTTGCCCCCACTGCGGCTGTGGTTGGTCGTTCCAACTCATGCATCCCCCATGGGTGGTTCATGGAGGCATGACCGTATCGACCGGGTCTGATACGTGGAGGGGAATCCTCCGTAAGTGATGAATTTGTGACTAATACGCAAAGAAGGCGCGATGACGTGGCGTCGGATCCAGGGGCACGATCCCTGCGACTTCTGAGCCTGGCCACAGAACGGCGCCCCCGGACCGCGGCTCCCCGGTACGCCCTCTCCGCGTACCGGGGTGGGTGTCACTTCTGCCAGCCGACGGTCTCCGGGAGCGGGGTGTAGAAGATCGTCGCGCCGACGTTGGCGAGACCCTTCTTCACGCCGTACGTGGAGGGGCCGCTGAACAGCGGCAGGAAGGCGTACTGCTGGAACGCCTTCTTCTCGACCTTGTTGACCGCCGCGGCCTGCTCGTCGAGGTCGGCGATCTCGGTGGTGGCGCGGATCTCCTTGTCCAGCGCCTTGGTTCCCGCGCCGGTGATGTTGGAGTCCCGGTCCGAGCAGTAGAAGTCGCACAGGTAGCGGGTACCGAACGGGTCCATGGAACGGTTGCCCGAGAGGAAGAGGTCGAAGCTCCGGTCGCTGAGGACCTTGGAGAAGTCCGCGTCGTCGCCCTTCTTGATGACGAGGTGGACGCCCACCGGCTTCAGCATCGCGACGAAGGCGCCGGCGAGGGCCTTTTCCAGCGGGTCGTCGCCGAGGAGTGTGTAGCCGACCTCGAGCTTCTTGCCGTTCTTGACGCGGACACCGTCCGAACCGGGCTTCCAGCCCGCCGCGTCGAGCGCCTTGCCCGCCTCGTCCGGCGCGTACTTCAGTACCGCCGAGAGGTTGTCCTCGTAGCCCTTCTGGAAGCTGTACAGCACGGCCGAACCGGGCAGCGGCTCCTTGTAGTCGAGCCCCTGGAACTGGATCTTCGCGATCTGCTTGCGGTCGATGCTCTGCTCGATGGCCTTGCGGACGGCCTTGTCCGAGAGGACCGAGGACTTCGTGTTGAAGGAGAGCGAGTACTCGAAGGGGCTGCCGCCACTGCGGATCTCCGTGCCCTTGAGCCCCTTGACCTGCTTCAGGCTCTCCGCGTCGACGGCGGAGGTGTAGTCGAGCTGCCCGTTCTTGAAGGCGTTGACCCCCGCGGTCGACTCCAGATTGACGTAGACGCGCTTGTCCAGCTTGCCCTTCTTCCCCCACCACTTCGGGTTGCGGACGAAGGTGATGTTGCCGGAGTGCGTGTCCCACGTGCCGACCGTGTACGGGCCCGCGCCCCACTCGGGGTGGGCCTTCTTCACGTACGCCTTGTTGAAGTTGGCGACCGTGGCGGCCTTGGGGTGCAGGAAGGTGGTGAACAGGGTCGACCAGGAGGCGTTGACGCCCTTGAAGGTGATGACGGCCTGCTTGGCGTTCTTGCCCTGCTCGACCGAGGTGATCTGGTCGTAGCCGTCCGTGGACGACGCGGCGAACTCCTTGTCGGAGCCGTTGTTGGCCTTCCAGGTGGCCTGGATCGCCTTCCAGTCGACCGGGGTGCCGTCGTTGAAGGACGCCTTCGGGTTGATCGTCAAGGTGACCTTCTGGTTGCCGCCCTCGACCGCGACCTTCACATCGCTGTAGTAGTCGGGGTTGTACTGCACCTCGCCGGTGGGCGAGTACGTGATCGCGGCGGCGTTGTACCAGCCCCAGACCCGGGACGCGGTCAGCGTCGCGTTGACGTTGAACGGGTTGCCCTGGTCGTCGAAGGTCCCGGCTGTCGTGTAGGTGCCGCCGTCCTTGATGTTCTCGTACGGCTGCGGGTTGTAGTCGACCGCGGCCGAGGCGGCCTTGGGTGCGTTCTTCTCCGCCCCGCCGGCATCGTCGCTCCCGGAGGAGGACTGGCACGCGGTGGCGGCGATGGAGACAGCGGCGACGAGGGCTATGGGCAGGGCCAGTCTTGCGCGCATGGCGAAAGGGTTCCTTCTGGTTCGGTGGACCGGGCGTGGAAGCCCGGTGGGGAGCTGGGCGGCCGGCCGGGGAGGCGGGCCGGGGGGGCGGTCCGGCCTCAGACGGCGTGACAGGCGTACTGGTGGCCGGGGTCCCCCGCCACCTCGGTCGGCGCGGGACGTTGCGTACGACAGCGCCGGCGGATGTCCTCGTCGGCGAGGCGATAGAGCGGACAGCGGTCGACGAAGACACAGCCCGCGGGCACCCGGACGGCGCTCGGCTGCTCGCCCTCCAGCACCACGCGTTCCCGGCTGCGTTCACGCTGCGGGTCGGGGACCGGAATCGCCGACAGCAGCGCCCGGGTGTAGGGGTGCCGGGGGTCGGAGAAGAGCGTCTCGGTGTCCCCGGTCTCCACGATGTGACCCAGGTACATCACCGCGACCCGGTCCGAGATGTACCGGACCACGGCCAGGTCGTGCGCCACCACCAGGTAGGCCAGGGCGAGTTCGCGCTTGAGCCGGGCCAGCAGGTTGATCACCCCGGCCTGCACCGACACGTCGAGCGCGGAGAGCGGCTCGTCCAGGACGAGCAGCTTCGGCTCGGTCGCCAGGGCGCGGGCGATGCCGACCCGCTGGCGCTGGCCGCCGGAGAGCGCGGCCGGGAACCGGTCGCTCACCGCGGCATCCAGACCGACCAGTCCCAGCAGTTCACCGATGCGGGAGCGGATCGACGCGCGGTCCCGCCCGATGGCCTGGAGCGGTTCGGCGAGCAGCTGGTAGACGGGCAGCCGCGGGTCCAGGGCTCCCAGCGGGTCCTGCATGACGATCTGTACGTCCCGGCGCAACTCCCGCACGCGGGCGGCGGATCCGGCCCCGCCGACGTCGGTCCCGGCGATCTCGACCCGGCCGCCCTCCGGCTGCCGGAGCCGGAGAATCTCCAGCAGTGTCGTCGTCTTGCCGCTGCCGGACTCGCCCACCAGACCCAGCGTCTGACCGGCACGCAGCTCGAAGCTCACCCCGCTGACGGCGTGCAGCGTGCCGACCCGGCGCTTGAGGACGGCGCCCTTGGTGACCGGGAACGTCTTGACCAGGTCCTCGACACGGAGCACCACGTCGCCGGCCACAGACGCCACGGGTGCCACAGGCGCCACACCGGCCTCGGCGGCCTCCACGGTTCCCGCCGGGTCCAGCGATCCGTCCGCCATCTCCTCGGCGCGCAGGCACGCCACGTTTCCGTGGCCGGTGATCTCGCGCAGTTCGGGCTCGTCCGTGCGGCAGGCGTCGAGGGCGACGGCGCAGCGGCCCGCGAACGGACAGCCGGACGGGAGGCCGACGAGGGCGGGCGGTTCCCCGCCGATCGGGACCAGGGGGCGGTGGACCCCGCTGTCCACGGTCGGCACGGCGGCGAGCAGCCGCGCGGTGTACGGCATGGCCGGCCGGCGGAAGAGTTCGTCGACGCCCGCCCGCTCCACGAACCGGCCCGCGTACATGACAGCGACGTCGTCCGCGTGACCTGCGACGACCCCGAGGTCGTGGGTGATGAGGACGAGGCCCGCCCCGGTCTCCTCCTGCGCCAGCCGCAGGACGTCGAGGATCTGCGCCTGCACGGTGACGTCGAGGGCGGTGGTGGGCTCGTCCGCGACGAGTACGGACGGCTTGTTGGCGATGGCCAGGGCGATGACGACGCGCTGGCGCATGCCGCCGGAGAACTCGTGCGGGAAGGACCGGGCCCGGTTGGCCGGGTCGGGGATTCCGACGAGGTCCAGCAGTTCGACGGCCTGGTCCCAGGCGGCCCTCTTCGTCAGGTCCTGGTGGATCCGCAGGGCGTCGGAGAGCTGCCGGCCCACGGAGAAGATCGGGGTGAGCGCGGACAGCGGATCCTGGAAGACCATGCCGATACCGCTGCCCCGCACCTCGGAGAGCGCCTTGTCACCGAGGCCGATCAGGTCCCGGCCGCCGAGCAGCACCTGGCCGCGCAGCTCGGCGGAGGGCGGCAGCAGCCCCATGATGCCCATGGCGGTGGCCGACTTGCCCGAACCGGACTCGCCGACGATGCCGAGGGTCCGGCCCGGCAGCAGGTCGAAGCCGACGCCCCGCACCGCCTCGACGGTCCCTGCCTCCGAGGGGAAGGAGATCCGCAGGTCCCGCACGGAGAGCACGGGGGCCGTGGCGGCGTCGGACGGCTCGGTGCCGGGCAGGGTCGTCGCGCGCGTCATCGTCGGCCTCCTGCCGCACCGGTCACGGACATCGGGTCGAGGGCGTCGCGCAGTCCGTCGCCGACGAAGGTCATCGACACGGTGAGCAGGACGACCAGCCCCGCGGGGAAGGCGAAGAGCCAGGGTGCGCTGGTGATGGTGCTCGCGCCGTCCGCGAGCATCGTGCCGAGGGAGACGTCCGGGGTCTGGACGCCGAACCCGAGGAAGGACAGGGCGGTTTCGCTGAGTACGGTCGCGACGACGCCGAGCGTCAGGTTGACGATCAGCAGCGAGCCGAGGTTGGGAATGATGTGGCGCAGGATGATGCGCAGCGGTCGCACGCCCATGAACTCGGCGGCCGTCACGTAGTCGCGTTCGCGCAGTGACGTCGAGACGGACCAGATCACCCGGGCCGTGGACATCCAGCCGAACACCGTCAGCACGACGATCAGGACCCGCCAGTCGCCGGCGAGACGGTTGGAGACCAGGGCGAGGATGAGGAAGGAGGGGACGATCAGCAGGAAGTGGATGACGGCGAGCGTCGCCTTCTCCACCCGGCCGCCGAAGTACGCGGCGCTGGAGCCGATGACCGCGGCGACGACGATGGTCAGGACGGAGACGCTGACCGCGATGGCCAGCGACCGCTGCAGTCCGTGTACGGCCGAGGCGTAGATGTCGTTGCCGCCCTGGTTGGTGCCGAACCAGTGGGTGCCGCTCGGGGGTTGGGTGAGTGACGCGAAGTCGGCGTCGGAGTACGTGTACGGGGTGACCAGCCCGCCGAACGCGCTGAACAGCACCAGTGCCACGAAGATCACCACCCCGACGACGGCGAGCCGGTTGCGCAGGAAGCGGCGCAGGTAGAGCCGGCCGAGGCCGAGGTTGCGCCGCTTCCCTCCGGCGGCGGGCGCCGCCTTCGGCATCTCGTCCGGTGCTGCCGGCGTCGAGGGGCCGGTCGTCACGTCCGTGGCCACGTCAGCTCACTCTCACTCTCGGGTCGAGGAGGACCGTGGCGATGTCCGCGAGGATCGCGCCGATCGCGGTCAGGGCAGCGGCGAAGGCGGCTGTCGCGACCGTGCCGTGCACGTCGTTCTTGCTGATGGTCTGGATGAAGTAGCGGCCCATGCCATTCCAGCCGAAGATCGTCTCGGTGATGATGGCCCCGGTGAAGACGGCCGGGACGCTGAACGCGACGGACGTCGCCGTCGGGATGAGCGCGGTGCGCAGGGCGTGCCTGCGGATCGCCTTGGTCCGGGTGAGTCCGGTGGCCCGTGCGGTGCGTACGAAGTCGGCGTTGATCGTGTCGAGCAGCAGCGAGCGCTGGGTCAGGTGGTAGCCGACATAGCCCATCAGGGTCAGGGTCAGGGTCGGCAGGATCAGGTGCAGGAACCGGTCACCGATCGTCGGGAGCAGTCCTTCGACGTTCGGTGAGTTCTCCCCCGCGACGTAGAGGAAACGCAGCCCGGCGTGCTGGTTGAGCCAGATGGCGACGAAGACGACGGCGAGCGCGGCGACGGACGTCGGGATGTTGAACACCGCGATGGAGACGGCCTGCGACACCCGGTCGGACCAGCCGTACTGCCTCGACGCCGTGTACACACCCAGCGATACGCCGATCACGACGGAGAGGATCGTCGCGATGATGACCAACTCCGCGCTGACGAGCGAGCGGTAGCCGATCTCTCCGTTGACGGAGACCCCGGTGGGGGACCTCCCCCAGTCGAAGTGGACGACGACGGAGGTGAACCAGTGCCACCACCGCTCGACCACCGGTACCTGCGGATCCAGGTTGTAGGGCGCGAGGGCCCGGTCGATCTGCGCCTCGCTGCGGACGGGCCGCAGCTCCTTGAAGTTCGACCGCGGATCCAGGAACCAACTGGCAAGGAAGTACGTGGCGTTGGTCGCGACGACGATCATCAGCAACCAGCCCGTCGCCTTGCGCATCACATAGCGCACCATGCGCGGCACCTCCTCACCGCAGGCGAGCGGTGCGCATCGGGGTCGCCGGGTCTGGGGGACGTCTGCATGTGCCGCGGAGCTTTCTGGGGGGACGGGCCGTGAGCACAGATGTGCGGGCGTCAGTCTGATCCGCCCGTCCGCCGCGCCACCAGACCTCGGTTGATCTCGCCATGACACCGACATACCGCTGTAGCAAACAGTCCGGACATGTCGGGATGCGCCCGGCAGGACGTGCACGGCGAAGCCCCGCCGGATCAAGCCGCTGAACTGGCCTTTCAGGCCAGGTGCGGCTCCGGCGGGGCGACGTATACAGGGTGTGCGCGAGGTTGTGCACGGGGGCGCGAGCGGGGGATCGCCCCGTACGCGCCCCCGGCCGTCAGGCCGTTGCGGGACCAGCCCGTCGAGCCCTTACGGGACGAGCTTGAGCAGCTTGTCCGGGGATCCGGTTCCGATGCCCGTCAGGGCGCCCGACGTCGCGCCGTTCACGAGTGCCGAGGCCACGGCCGCCGGGGAGGCGCCGGGGTGGTTCGTCAGGTAGACCGCCGCTGCGCCGGAGACATGCGGTGCGGCGAAGGACGTCCCGTCGCCGGTGTAGGTGGCGGTGTCCGAGCTGTTCCAGCCGGCCGTGATGCCGGAGCCCGGCGCGAAGATGTCCACCGTGGGGCCGTAGTTCGAGTAGCTCGCGCGGGCGTCGGTCCTGGTCGTGGCACCGACGGTGATCGCGGTGGCCACCCGGGCGGGGGAGTAACCGGATGCGGGCGCCCCCGAATTACCCGCCGCGATGGAGTACGTGACCCCGGACGCGATCGACTTGCTCACCGCGTCGTCCAGCGTGGTGCTGGCACCGCCGCCGAGCGACACGTTCGCCACGGACGAGGCGACATGGTGGGCGGTGATCCAGTCGACCCCGGCGATGACCCCGGCCGTGGTGCCGGAGCCGTCGTTGCCGAGGACCCGCACGGCGACGATCTTCGCCTTCTTCGCCACCCCGTGGGTGCTCCCCGCGACGGTCGTGGCGACGTGGGTGCCGTGGCCGTACCCGTCCTGGGCGGTGGTGTCGTTGTCGACGAAGTCGTAGCCGTACGAGGCCCGGCCGCTGATCTCCTGGTGGGTGATGCGCACACCGGTGTCCAGGACGTAGACGGTGGTGCCGCTGCCCGCCGAGTCCGGATAGGTGTACGTACCGCTCAGCGGCAGGTCCGCCTGGTCGATCCGGTCCAGGCCCCAGGGGGCGTTGCTCTGGGTGGCGGTCGCGTGGACCTTCTGGTCCTGCTCGACCGAGGCGACGGCCGGGTCGGCGGCGAGCCGCTTGGCCTCGGTGCTGCTGAGCTGCGCGGCGTAGCCGTTCAGCGCGGACGAGTAGGTGCGCTCGATGCGGCCGCCGTAGCCGGATATGAGCTGCTTGCCGGCGGCCGCGGACGCCTTGAGGCCGGCCGACTGCTTCAGCGTGACGATATAGCTGCCGGGCACCGCCCCGGCCGCTCCCGCGTGCAGGATTCTGCCTTCCGCGGGGGCCGCCTGGGCGGGTAAGGCCGCGCCTGCTCCGGCTGCGAGTGCCACGGTCGTGACCAGTGCGGCGATCCGCCGCCTGGTGTTGCGCATTGCTGCCATCGGGAGGTCCTCCTCGAACGGTGGCGCGCGAGGGGTCCACACGCCGGGTGGGGGTGACTCACGGGGTCCGTGCGCCACAGCCGACAATGGCCCGGTGTATTCGGCCCGGACAAGCAATCCCGGGATGCTGTCATGGCCTCGCCATACCGTTGACCGTGCGTCAACGCGGCTTAACGCTGGGCAACATGACCTTCGTGCGGTGGGCACGGTCCGCCGCCGTCCCCGCAGGAGACCTTGACCACACCGGGGCCGGTGCGGGGATGCTGCGGCCGCGCCCCGATGTTGGCGATCGGTGGACGCCCCGAGCCTATGAAGAGGACATGAAGTGACAGACGTGACCACCGGCCGTGCGACAGACACCCTCTCGCACCCGTTCTCGGTGCGCGGGCTCACCTCGCGCAACCGGATCGCCATGGCTCCGATGACCCGGCAGTTCTCCCCGGGCGGGGTGCCGGGCCAGGACGTGGCGGACTACTACGAGCGGCGGGCCGCCGGCGGTGTGGGCCTCATCATCACCGAGGGCACCTACGTCGACCACGAGTCCGCCGGCACCAGCGACCGGATCCCGCGGTTCCACGGCGAGGACGCCCTCGCGGGCTGGGCGGGCGTCGCCGACTCCGTGCACCGGGCGGGCGGCGCGGTCATCCCGCAGCTGTGGCACGTGGGTGTCACCCGCACCGAGGGCGCCCCGCCGGTGGCGGACGCGGAGCCGGTCGGGCCTTCGGGGATCTCCCTGGCGGGCGAGCCCAAGGGGCGCGCCATGACGCAGAAGGACCTCGACGACGTCATCGCCGCGTTCGCCGACGCGGCGGCCGCCGCCGAGCGTCTCGGCTTCGACGGCGCCGAACTGCACGGTGCGCACGGCTACTTGATCGACCAGTTCCTGTGGTCCGGCAGCAACCGCCGCACCGACGCCTACGGCGGCGACATCGCCGCGCGGACCCGGTTCGCGGCGGAGATCGTGGCCGCCTGCCGCGCGGCCGTGTCCGACGCGTTCCCGCTCTTCTTCCGTATGTCCCAGTGGAAGATGGACGCCTACGAGGCGAAGCTCGCACAGACGCCCCAGGAGCTGGACACCCTGCTCACACCGCTGGCGGAGGCCGGTGTCGACGTGTTCCACGCGTCCACCCGCCGCTACTGGCTGCCCGAGTTCGAGGGCTCCGACCTGAACCTCGCCGGCTGGGTGAAGAAGATCAGCGGCAGGCCGACGGTCACCGTCGGATCGGTCGGTCTGGACGGTGAGTTCGGCGGCGCCTTCCAGGGCCGCAGCTCCGCGGTCACCGGCATCGACCGGCTGCTGGACCGGATGGAGCGCGACGAGTTCGACATGGTCGCCGTCGGCCGCGCGCTGATCGCCGACCCCGAGTGGGCCGCGAAGACCCTGGACGGCCGCACCGGGGACATCACACCGTTCGGCGCGGAGATGCTGAAGACGCTGCACTGACCAGCCGGCTTCCTCCGGCCGGGCCCGACGTGACCGGGTGCCGGCCGTTCCGTGCCTCCTCAGTGACCGAGGTAGCGCAGGACGGCCAGCACCCGGCGGTGTTCGTTCTCGCCGCGTTCCAGGCCGAGCTTGTCGAAGATCGAGGCCACGTGCTTCTCGACGGCCCGCTGGGAGATCTCCATCCGGTGGGCGACCGCCGCGTTCGTCAGGCCCGCCGCCATGTGCTCCAGGACCTGGCGTTCGCGCGCGCTGAGTGAGCCGAGGCCTTCGTGGGCGCCGCGCGCGGCGAGCAGCCGGCTGACGACGTCCGGGTCGAGCGCGGTCCCGCCGGTGGCCACGCGGTGCAGGGCGCTCACGAAGTCGTCCACGTCCACCACCCGGTCCTTGAGCAGGTAGCCGATTCCGGCGGGGCCGTCCGCGAGGAGGACATCGATGTAGCGGGTCTCGATGTACTGGGAGAACAGCAGCACCCCGAGCCCGGGGTGGCGGCGGCGGAGCTCGACGGCCGCGCGCAGCCCCTCGTCCCGGTGGCCGGGCGGCATCCGGATGTCGGCGACGACGGCGTCCGGACGGTGTTCCCCGACGGCGGCGATCAGCGCGTCGGCCCGCCCGACGGCCGCCACCACGTCCAGTTCGCGCTCGGTGAGGAGCTGGACGAGCCCCTCCCGGACGATCGCGGAGTCCTCGGCGATCACGATGCGCATGCGGTGCCTTCCGGCTCTTCCGGTACGGGCAGCCGGATCACGGCGGTGGTCGGGCCGCCTGCCGGACTGTCGAGGGACATGGTTCCGTCGATGGTACGTACGCGCTCGGCGAGACCGTGCAGCCCGGAGCCGCCGGAGCCGCCCGGCCTGATGCGGGCGCCCCCGATGCCGTCGTCCCGCACCGTCAGGAGCAGTACGCCTGCGTCCAGTTCGGCGGTGACGTCCACTGTGGCGGGCGAGGCGTGACGGGTGGCGTTGCTGAGCAGTTCCGCGACGCAGAAGTAGGCGATGGTCTCGACGGCGTCGGGCATCCGGTCCGGCAGATCCGTGCGGACGCGGACACACGTAGTGGCGGACTCGATGTCCGAACCGAGCGAGGCGAGCGCGGTGTCCAGGCCGTCGTCGAGCGCGGGCGGGTGGAATCCGCGCACCAGGTCGCGCAGTTCGGCCATGGCCGTGCGGGCGTTGGAGAGCGAGTGCTCGACCAGCTCACGGGCCTTCGCCGGGTCCGTACGCTCCGGCGCGAGCGCGTCACGTGCCCGGGTGAGGGACATGGCGACGGCGACCAGCCGGGCCTGCGCGCCGTCGTGCAGATCGCGTTCGATACGGCGGAGCGTGGCGGCGGAGTCCCGTACCGCGACGGCGCGGGTCTCCTCCAGATCGCGGATCCGGCCGGTGAGCCGGCCGGGACCGAGCAGCGCCCGGCCCATCAGGACGAAGAGCCGCGCCAGTTGCCGCCCGGCCAGGCCGGCCAGGGCCAGCAGCAGGACGCCCGCTCCGGCGACGGCCAGCGCCCGGGACAGGGTGTCGAGCGGAATGCTCCCCGGGAGACCGAGGCCGCGGTGCCCGTCGGCGTGCACCGACCGGAACCAGAGGGGATAGCCGATCGCGGCGAGTGCGTACAGCCGGAGCGGCAGCTGGACGACGAACGCGACCGCGGCCACGGGCCCGGCAGCGACCGAGAAGGCGGCGGCGCGCCACGCGTTCGGGTCGGCGACGGGCCTGCGCGTTCCGGGCGGGGCCGCCGGAACGTCCTCACCGAGCAGCGTACGCAGCAGCGCGCGGTGCACAGCGGTGAGCCCGCGGTTGGCCATGAGGAAGAGGGAGAGCAGGGGCGGGCCGAGCCGGGTGATGCTCAGGAGGGCGCCGTACGCGAGCAGCGGCACGAGCAGCAGCCCGAGCAGCCCGGGGACCAGCCCGAGCACCGCGTGGGCGAGTGCCCGTCGGGCCGTACGGGAGGCGGGAACGCCGAACGCGTCGAGCACACGCGCCACGCGTCCACGGGTGCGCCCCGTGTCGGGGGCCCGGCGCGGCGGCGGTCCGGCTTCGGTGACAGTCATACGGGTTCGCATCCTTGCAGGAGGACCGGACAGACGCGCGGGAGGACGGTGCCGCCCGGGGCCGGTGTGCCGGTGCGGCCCACGGCGCGGGAGGGCGGGCGCCCGCGTCACGCCAGTACCGTGCTGGGCCGTCGGGCCAGATGGCGGGTCAGCGGAAGCGTCGAGGAAACCAGGACCAGCAGCACGACGCCCGCCCCCGTACCCCACCACGCCGACGCCGGGAGGCCCGACAGCGGTGCTCCCGCGGACGCCCCCAGCGGGAGCGTCACCGCGCAGGCGACCGCCGCGCCCGCGCCGAAACCCGCCGCGGCGATGACGGCCCCTTCGAGCAGCACCATCCGCACGACCTGGCCCGCCGCCGCGCCGACCGCCCGCAGCAGAGCGAGCTCGCGCCGCCGTTCCGCCGTCAGCATCACCATCGTGTCGGCCGCGACGAGTCCCGCGAAGCTCGCGTACAGAGCCGTGCCGAAGATGTCGATCCACGACGGGACCGCCGCTGTCGCCAGGGCCGCGAACTTCACCAGCGAGAACGCGACCACCAGCGCCACCGGTGTGATGGCGGACGACAGCCGGCGGGACCTCGCACGGTTGTTGACCATCGCCAGCTCGCCCACGGCGCCGTCGCCCAGCACCCGCAGCACGACCGCCGTCAGGGCCGTCACCAGGCGCCCGATCGCCGGGCCCGCCAGCGCGACCACCACCAGATGGGCGAGGAGCACCAGCGGCAGAAGCTCCGCCGCGTCCTCGGGCGGGGCGTGCGAGGCCACCAGGGTGAGCGTCACCGCACCCGCCAGCGCCACCAGCGCGGCCAGCACCCGCACGGGTGTCATCCCGCGGCGGGGTACGGCCGCGTCCCCGAGCGCCGCGGCCGGGCGCGACCTCGCCGGCCGGTGCGCGGCCAGCAGCCCGCCGAGCTGGCTCGTCACCACGAGCACTCCCGCCGCCGCGGCCAACGGCAGCCACCCCACCGTCAGCCGCACACCGGCCGGGACCAGGTCGTGTGCGGCCATCCCGTCGAACCACACCCGGGCCAGCAGCCGCCCGAGCACGTATCCGACCGGCAGCGCGGGCAGCGCCGTCAGCAGCGCCTCCACCGCGACCATGCGGCGCAGCTGCCACGGAAGCACTCCGACGGCCCGCAACAACGCGTTCTCCCGCGCGTGTTGGGAGACGGCCAGCGCCATCACCTGGCCGATCACGAAGATGGACAGGTACACGGTGACGATCGTGAATCCGGCGCCCATCGTCGCCAGGTCCTCGGTATCCGCCGAGGACGGCGCACCCGAGGCCGTCCGGAGCATGGCGACGGACGCGGTCACGACCGTCGCCGCCAGCACGAGCACCGCGAACACACCGCCGAAGGCGGCGGGCCGGGCGCGCACGGAGGCCCGGGCGAGTCCGCCGATCATTCGGCCACCGCCTCGGCGAGCGCCGGGCCCGCTCCCCCGAGCGCCCGCATCCGCGCGGCAATCTCCTCGGCCCCCGAACCAAAACCGGAACCGGAACCGAAACCGGGCCCGGCCCCCGAACCGGCCCCTCCCACCACCCCGTTCGGCCTCAGCTCGTCCACCAGCAGGCCGTCCTTCAGGAACAGCACCCGGTCCGCCCACGCCGCGGCCAGCGGATCGTGCGTGACCATCAGCAACGTGGCGCCCAACTCCGAGACCGCACTGCGCAACAGACCGAGCACCTCGTCGGCCGAGGCCGGGTCCAGCGCCCCGGTCGGCTCGTCCGCACACACCATCTCGGGCGCGGTGACGAGCGCCCGGGCGATGGCGACGCGCTGCTGCTGGCCGCCGGACAGCTCGCCCGGCCGGCTGCGCGCCCGCTCGGCGAGGCCCACCCTGCCCAGCATCCGTCGCGCCCGCTCCCGGTCCCGCCGGCCCCCGGCCAGCCGCAGCGGGAGCATGACGTTCTGCTCTGCGGTCAGGGCCGGCAGCAGGTTGAACGACTGGAAGACGAACCCCACCCGGGTCCGCCGCAGCCGGGTCAGCCGCCGCTCCCCCATCCCCGCGATCTCCTGCCCGCCCAGCCGCACACTGCCGGCCGTGGGCCGGTCCAGACCGGCGGCGCACTGGAGCATCGTGCTCTTGCCGGAACCGGAGGGCCCCATCACCGCCGTGAAGCTGCCGCGCGGCAGCTCGACGTCGATGCCGCGGAGCGCGTCCACCGCGTACCGCCCCCGGCCGTGCCGTCGGGCGACCCCGCGCATCCGCAGCGCCAGGCCATCCCCTGGACCTCTGTCCGCTGAACCTCTGTCCGTGCTGTTCTCCCGCATTCCTCCACGTTAGGAATCAGCAGGTCACACGGGCGATGGAGCAGCCACCCGGATTCACGGTTCGGAAAAACCGAACCGCGTGGGACCGCAGCACGTCCTAAGGGCTGTCCCGCCAGGGGTCACGGGACAGCCCTTAGGGTTTGCGAGGTGGGTGTCATCGGGGAACTGCGAGCGGGTGGGGTCGGCGCGGCCGGCCGACAGTACGGGAGCCGGGACGGGGAGCCGGGCGGCCGGCCCTGGTGGCGGCGGCAGGCAGTGCCGCTCACCGCTGTCGCCGTAGTGGTTCCGCTGTACGTCGTCTGGGCGGCCGTCCTGGCCACCGGCGGCGGCGACCTGGCCGCGCAGCTCGCCTGGTCGGGCTTTACCGCACGCCATCCGGAATCCGCGTACAACCTCTCCTGGTACGGCGGGATCCACACCGCCGGTTACAGCGTCTTCTCCTCCTACCTGATGGCCTTCCTCGGGGTCCGGACGGTATCCGTGGCCGCCGGGATCGCCGGGTCGTGGCTCATGGCCCTGCTCTTCGTCCGCACCGGTACACGGCATCCGGTCCTTCCGTCGGTACTCGCCTCGATCACGCTGTGGTGCAACGTCGCCTCGGGGCGTACGACCTTCGCCCTCGGCGTCACGATCGGGCTGGTCGCCTGCCTGTACGTCCGCCGCACCGTGGTCCCCGTGGCGGCGGGGGCGCTGGCGACGATGGCCAGCCCGGTCGCCGGGCTGTTCCTCGTCGTGGCGGGGGCGGCCTACCTCCTGGACCGGCAGTGGCGGAAGGGGGCCGTGCTGATCGTGCCGTTCTTCGTCGTGGTGGGAGCCATCGCCCTGCTCTTCCCCGGCGGCGGCGAACAGCCCATGCACAGCGGCCGGCTGTGGATGCCGCTCGTCGTCTGTGCCGCGCTGGCCGCCGCGGCGCCGCCGGGACGCGAATGGCGCGTCACCCGTTACGGAGCGGTGGTGTACGCCGTCGGCGTCCTCCTCACCTTCCTCGTCGCCTCCCCGATCGGCACGAACGTCGAGCGGCTCCTCGGTCTCGTCGCCGTCCCCGTACTGCTCGCAGCGCTCCTGGCGCTCGTCCGGGACAGGTCGTGGGTGCGCATCACCGTGATCGCCGTGGCGCTCGGGCTCTCCGCCAACTGGCTGGCCGACAAGACGATGGACGATCTGACGGTCTCCGACCGTGTGCCGTCCTGGGCCGCCCACACCGACGGCGTGGTCCGCGAACTGCACCGCCGCGGCGCCGGACGCACCCGTGTGGAGGTCGTCCCCGCCCGCAACCACCGGGAGGCGACCGTCCTGGCCCGCCATGTGAACATGGCACGCGGCTGGAACCGCCAACTCGACGTGGAGCGGGGGCGGCTCTTCTACGACGGGACACTGTCCCCGGCCACCTACCGTGCCTGGCTGGACCGTTGGGCGGTGGGTTACGTCGTTCTGCACCACGGCAAGCCGGACGGCCCCGCCGAGGCCGAGGCCGCGCTGGTGCGGAGGGGACTTCCCTGGCTGCGGCGGGTCTGGCAGGACGACGGCTGGACCGTCTACCGGGTGCGCGACGCGGTGCCTCTCGTGCCGGCCCCGGCCGAGGTCCTGAGCAGCGACGAGGCCGATCTGGTGGTCCGGGTCCCGAAGGCGGGCTCGGTGACCGTACGGCTCGCGTACTCACCCTGGCTGCGGGCGCGCCAGGTCGGCCGGGCAGGCGCCGTCGGGTGCCTGCGGCAGGACGGCGAGTGGACGGAGCTCACCGTGCCGAGGGGCGGCACCTACCGGCTCGACTCGGCCTACGGTCTCTCCCGCGCCGCCGGCCGCTGCTGAGGTAACGGGCTCGCGCCGGGCGCAGCGGTGTGCGCGGGCTCCCGCCCGCGCGGTGAGCGGTGTGCGCGGGCACGGGCCGCGCGGTGAGGCTTCGGCAACGTCCGGGCAATGAAATATCGCGGAAACACCCGGGTCCTCATGACGAAACACGCGCCGGTCACGCTCTCATTCGTCCGACCGTACGCCGCCCGAGGAGGACTCCCCCGTGACCCCCGTGACCGTGGCCGCGGAAGGCCTCGACACAGGCGACACCGCCTGGCTGCTGGCCGCCACCGCCCTCGTCCTGCTGATGACTCCGGGGCTGGCCCTGTTCTACGGCGGCATGGTCCGCACGAAGAGCGTCCTCAACATGCTGATGATGAGCTTCGTCTCGATCGCGCTGGTCACCGTCGTCTGGCTGCTCGCGGGCTACTCGCTGGCCTTCGGCGACGACGTGTTCGGCGGCCTCCTCGGCGGCCTCGGCCACCTCGGCATGGCGGGTGTCGGCCCCGGCACCCTCACCGGCAGCGTCCCCACGCTGTTGTTCACCACGTTCCAGCTGACCTTCGCGATCGTCACGGCGGCACTGATCAGCGGGGCGATCGCGGACCGTACGAGGTTCGCGGCCTGGCTGGTGTTCGTACCGGTGTGGACCCTGCTCGTATACGCTCCCGTCGCCCACTGGGTGTGGGGGCCGGGCGGCTGGATCAAGGACTCGCTGGGCGCGCTGGACTTCGCCGGCGGCCTGGTGGTGGAGATCGCGTCCGGGGCGTCGGGTCTGGCGCTCGCCCTGGTGGTGGGTCCGCGCATCGGGTTCAAGAAGGACGCGATGCGTCCGCACAACCTGCCCATGGTCATGCTCGGCGCCGGACTGCTCTGGTTCGGCTGGCTCGGCTTCAACGGCGGCTCCGCCCTCGGCGCCAACGGCCTGGCGGCGGCCTCGGTCCTCAACACGCTCGTCGCGGGCTGCACCGGCCTGCTCGGCTGGCTCTTCGTGGAACAGAAGCGCGACGGCCACCCCACCACCTTCGGTGCGGCCTCGGGCGCCGTCGCCGGACTGGTGGCGATCACCCCCGCCTGCGGCACGGTCGGCATCGTGGGCGGCGCCGCGGTCGGGCTCACGGCCGGCGTCGTCTGCTCGTACGCGGTCGGGTGGAAGTTCCGCTTCGCCTACGACGACTCGCTGGACGTGGTCGGCGTCCACTTCGTCGGCGGCATCGTCGGCACCCTGCTCATCGGCCTGTTCGCGACCGCCACGATGACCGGCGGCGCGGAGGGGCTGTTCTACGGGGGCGGGGCGGCGCAGCTCGGCCGGCAGGCCGTCGCCGTCCTCGCGGTGGCCGCGTACACGTTCCTCATGACGTACGGGATCGGCACGGCGATCGACCGGCTGATGGGTCTGCGGGCCTCCGCGGAGGAGGAGCTGACGGGCCTCGACCAGACGCTGCACGCGGAGAGCGCCTACGATCACGGCGCCCTGGGCCATGGCTCCGTGCAGCCGGCGGTCCGGCCGGCCCAGCTCCCGAAGGACAGGAAGCACGCACCGTGAGGATCGACACCGCCGTCGCCGGTCCGGGCGGTCCGGACCAGCCGTAGGCCCTAACGCCGTTTCAGCAGGCCGCTGTTCATCGCGACGACCACCGCACGCGTGCGGTCGTTGACGTCGAGCTTGGCGAAGATCCGCAGCAGGTGGGTCTTCACCGTGGCCTCGCCGATGAACAGCCGGCGGCCGATCTCCCCGTTGGACAGGCCGTCGGCGACCGCGTCCAGCACCTCTGTCTCCCGGGCGGTCAGGGCGACGGGCACCGGCCGGCGCATCTTGGCCACCAGCCGCTGGGCGACCCGGGGGGCCAGTACCGTCTCGCCCCGGGAGGCCGCGTGGATGGCGTCGACGAGCTGCTCACGTGTGGCGTCCTTGAGCAGGTAGCCGGTGGCGCCCGCCTCCACGCCGCGCTCGATGTCCGCGTCGGTGTCGTACGTGGTCAGGATCAGCACGCGGGTGTCCGAGTGGCCCGCCACGATCTCCGTGGTCGCGCCCACCCCGTCCAGGACCGGCATGCGCAGGTCGAGCAGGGCCACGTCCGGGCGGAGCCGCTCGACGAGCCGGACGGCCTCCCGGCCGTCGCCCGCCTCCCCGACGATGTCGACGGTGGGCTCGGAGCCCAGCAGAGCGACCAGGCCGGCGCGCATCACCGTGTGGTCGTCGGCCAGGATGATGCGCAGCGGGGCGGCTTCTGCCGCGGGATCGGATCTCATGTCACACCTGGGACCTGTCGTTCAGCGGGATCGTGGCGAGGACGCGGGTGCCGTCCCCGAGCGAGCTGGTGACGGTGAGACCGCCGCCGAACTCCGCGAGGCGCCGGCGCATGCCGTCCAGTCCGAAGCCGTGGGAGTCCTCGACGACGAAGCCGCGGCCGTCGTCGGTCACCTCCAGCTCCACGGCCCCGGGCTGCCGGGCGAGCACGACGCCGACGGTGGAGGCGGCGGCGTGCTTACGGACGTTGGCCAGCGACTCCTGGGTGCACCGCAGCAGCGCGATCCGGGTGGGCTGGTCGCACTCGATGTCCGTCAGCTCCGCCGTCACCGTGAGACCGGTGTCCTCGGTGAAGCGGTCCAGGGTGCGGCGGAGCGTCGCCGCGACCGAGCCGGACGCCACCCCGCTGCTGGGCGCGGCGCCCACCAGCACCCGGGCCTCGGCGAGGTTCTCCCGGGCCGTCTGCTCGATGGACCGGAGCTGCTGGGCGCTCCGTTCGGTGTCCACGGCCAGCTGGGACCTGGCCGCCTCCGCCAGCACGATGATGGAGGCGAAGCCCTGGGCGAGGGTGTCGTGGATCTCCCGGGCGAGGCGCTCGCGTTCCTCCGCGGCCCCCTGCCGTTGGTAGACCTCCGCCAGTTCCAGCTGAGTGCTCTTCAACTCGGCGCGCAGGGCGGCCCGTTCATCGCGCTGGGCCAGCGCCCTGGGCGTCAGGACCGCCATCACGACGGCGACGGCCCAGACGGCCAGGGAGGAGATCGTGTTGGTGAGGAACACATCCGCCCGGCCGCCCTCCCGCAGACTGCCGCCGACGGTGATGGCCAGGGCTCCGAGACCGGTGAAGAGGACGGCGCCCCTGGGGCTGTCGGCGAAGACGATGAACTGGGTGAGCGTCACGGTGTAGAACACCCCGAAGCCGTCCCCGAGATACGAGACCCCGCCCAGCACCACGACGAGCACACAGAGATAGCCGTACGCGCTCAGCACCCGGTTGTCGGGGTGTCTGCGCACCAGCGCGTAGCAGAGGGCGAGCACGGCCATCAGCGCGAGCAGTCCGAGCTTCCGCCCCAGGGGCGTGCCGCCGAACATGGTGATCAGGGTGACCAGGGCGATCAGTGCCCAGGACAGGGCCTCCCAGCCGTGGAGCACCCAGATCCAGACCGGATCGCCGCGCTGCGGACGTCGAAGCATGCCGTCAGATTACGTGCGGGACGGAAGGTGCGGCCGGTGCGCCGTTCTCCGTACGCCGTGCGGGGCGCAGCGGCCGCCAGGCGCGCTCGCCGAGGAGCAGCAGCACGGAGGGCAGGATCATCATCCGGATGACGACGGCGTCCAGCAGCACCGCCACCGCCAGGCAGAAGCCCATCTGCTTCATCTCGGTGAGGTGCAGGAAGACGAAGGCGGCGAACACCGTGACCATGACCAGCGCCGCGCTCGTGACCACCTTCGCGGACCGGGCGATGCCGTCGAGTACCGCCTCGCGGGCCGTCATCCCGTGCTCCATGGCCTCCTTGATCCGGCTGACCACGAAGACCTGGTAGTCCATCGACAGCCCGAAGAGGATCACGAAGAGGAAGAGCGGCACCCTGGACGCGATGGCACCGAGCGAGTCGAAGTCCAGCAGGCTCTGTGCCCAGGTGCCCTGGAAGACCAGCACGAGTGCGCCGAGCGCGGCAGCGGCCGAGAGCAGGTTCAGCACGACGCCGATCAGGCCGACGACCGCTGAGCGGAAGGCCACCGCCGTCGTCACGAACGTGAGCAGCAGCAGGAATCCGATGACGAGCGGCAGTTTGCCGCGCTCGTGGTGCACGTAGTCCTGACCGCGCGCCACATCACCGCTGACGGCCGTGTCCACTCCCGCCAACGTGCCGACGGTGGAAGGGATGTACTGGTTGCGGAGGTGGTCAAGTGACGCGATCGCCGGGTCGGAGGGCGCCGGGTGGGGCACGCCCAGTTCCAGCACGCTGATCCGGCCGTCGTCGGAGGTCCGCAGTACGGGCTCGGCGTCGTGGGCGAAGAGCCGGTCCTCCTGGGCCCGTTGCCCGAGCTCCGTCAGCGCCTGCCTGACCTCGGGTGCCCGGCCGGGGGCGGAGCGGGCCACGACCTCGTGCCTGACGAGGAGTTCGGGAAACTCACCGGTCAGCCGGTCGTAGACCTGCATGGCCGGGATGCCGCGGGAGAAGGTGTCCCTGCCCGGGTCGATGAGCTTGAGGCCCAGCGCGGGTGCGGCCACGGCGAGCATGACCAGTACGGACACGCACAGGGTGATTCCCGGGTGGCGCTGCGCGGGGCGCATCAGGGCGCCGAACACCCGGCCGTTCTCGGGCTTCGCGGGCTTGGCCGGGGTGGTCGCTCCGCGCTTCGCCCGCCGGGCGGCCTTCCTGGCGGCGCGGCGTTCGGCGCGGTGGCCGAGCTTGACCAGCAGGGCGGGCAGCACGGTGAGCGAGCTGATCACGGCCACGGCGACGACCAGGATGGTGCCGGTCGCCAGCGAGGAGAAGATGACGTCCGTGGCGAGGTAGAGGGTGGCGGTGGAGACGATGACCGCGAGTCCGGAGACCACGATGGCGCGGCCGGCGGTCGCCGCAGCGAGCTCCACCAGCGCCTCGGGGCCGAGCCCGCCCTTCGCCCGGGCCCGTTCCTCACGTTCGCGCTTGAGGTAGAAGAGCGTGTAGTCGACGCCGACCGCGAGTCCGATGAGCAGGATCATGTTGGTGCCGACGCCGGGGTCGGGCATCAGGTGCGAGGCCAGCATGGCCAGGCCCATCGTCGCCGCGATCGAGGAGAGCGCCAGCAGCAGCGGCACCCCTGCCATCACGACCGAGCCGAAGACGATCAGCAGGATGACGAGCGTGACCGGCAGGGTGAGGCGCTCGGAGAGGGAGAGGTCCTCGCCGCGCTGGTCGTTGACTCCCTTGGAGATGGCGGGTGAACCGGACTCCTCCACGATCAGGTCCGGATGGCCGGCGGCCACCTTCGCCGTGGTGTCGAGGAGCGGGACGACGTTGCTCTTGGCGTCCAGTTCGGCACCCTTCATGACCACGCTCACGCGCAGGGCCGTGCCGTCCTTCGAGCGGACCGGCGCCGCCACCTCCGCCACCTCGGGGAGCGCGCTCATCCGGGTGGTGAGATCACGGGCCGCCGCAGTGGCCCGCGGCATGTCCAGGGAGCCGGATGCGGACCGGACCAGGACGTGTTCGGTGGGCCGGCGCTGGAGACCGCCGTCGGTGGCCATCGACTCGGCGTGGCCGGCCTCGCCGACCCAGAAGTCCTCGGTCGTGGCCGGGTTGTTGCCGGCGGTGATGCCCGCGCCGAGGCACAGCAGGACGAAGAGGAACCAGCCGACGATCGCTTTCCACGGGTGCCGCGCACTCCAGCGGGCCATGCGTACGGGTCGTAGTCTCATGCCGTAAATGCTGGTCCGTGAGGGCATCCGCCCGGCAGCCCCGGCCGGTGGAACCCGTTGTCCACCGGCCGGTGGACAACGGACCGGGGGCCTGCCCCCGTACGTTCGTCAGCGCCGGGCGCCGAGCCGGGCCTTGGCCTCGGGCCATTCGTCGGCGAGCAACGAGAAGCGGACCGTGTCGCGCCGGCTGCCGTCGGGGCGGCGGTGCCGGCGCGGCACGCCTTCGCTCAGGGTCACGGGAAGCGGGTCGTGGCAGGCATGCCGGAACCCTGAACCATGACGAGCCGGACAGAAAGAGATTACGTACTGGTGCAACATCGTCGGGAGGTTCAGCGCCCCTTGCGCAGGGCCGCCGTCGCGGCCCGGATCGCGGGCAGCTCGTCGTACAGCGCCTCGCCCGGGCAGTCGGTCTGATAGGCGTCGCGGTGGCCCGCTATGACGTGCAGGACGGCGGCCGTGCCCTTGGGGAACCTGCTCGCGTCGTTCGTGGAGACCAGCCGCACCGTGCCGCGCGGATCCGCGCCCGGCCGCAGCTTCCACGCCGCCACCTTCGCCAGGGCCCGTACGAGGGCCGGCGGCACCGTGGCCCCGCGGTCGTAGTTGCCCAGCACCGCTATGCCCACGCTGTCGGCGTTGAAGCCCGTGGTGTGCGCGCCCCGGACCGAACGCCCGATGCCGCCCGCCCGGCCCTCGTAGATCGTTCCGCACCGGTCGACGAGGAAGTTGTAGCCGATGTCGTCCCAGCCGTTGCCCTTGATGTGGGACTCCTCCACCGCCCGCAGCATGCGCGGCACGTCCCCGCAGTCGTAGTCGTTGGACTCCCCGGTGTGGTGGATGAAGACCGCCCGCACCGGGCCCGTGTACACCGCCGGCTCCCTGACCATGTGCTCGTCGGCCCGCCAGGCCGCCCGGCTGACGATCGCCGGCTGCGGCACCCCGCGCGGCACGGCACGGGACTGCTCGTGGGCGGGGGCGGATATGGGGAGCGCGAAGCGCGCCGGGGCGTCCCGCGGTATCAACAGGGTCAGCGGGAGGACCGCGGCGCCCAGCGCGAGTCGACGGGGCCACATGGAACCACCCTGCGGCCTCCCCGCCCGGTGCGCAGATACGGTGGCTGATCGGGTGAACGTGCCAGGTCAGTCGCTGTTCCGCCGCAGGAGCAGCTTCCACGGGGCGAGCGCGGACTCGATCTGCACCCGCAGCCCGAGCTTCGACTCACCGCTGACCCGCTCCTCGAACCGGATCGGCACCTCGGTGATCCGCAGCCCGCGCCGGACCGCGCGGTGGTTCATCTCCACCTGGAACGAGTAGCCGTTGCTGCGTACCGAGGGGACGTCGATCGCCTCCAGCGCCGAGGCCCGCCACGCCTTGAATCCGGCGGTGGCGTCCTTCACCCGCAGCCGCAGGATCGCGTTGACGTAGAAGTTCGCCCACGCGGACAGCGCCTTGCGGTGCCAGGGCCACTCCGTCGCGAGCGAGCCGCCCTCGACGTAGCGCGATCCGATCACCACGTCCGCGCCGCCGGCCGACAGCGTGTCGACCATGACCGGGACCGCGGACACCGGGTGCGAGAGGTCCGCGTCCATCTGGATCACCACATCGGCGCCCTCGGCGAGCGCGCGCGTCATCCCCGCCACATAGGCCCGGCCCAGTCCGTCCTTGGCGGTCCGGTGGAGCACCCCCACCACGCCCCCGGTCTCCACCGCGAGTCCGTCCGCCACCTGCCCCGTGCCGTCGGGCGAGTTGTCGTCCACCACGAGCACGTGCAGACCGGGCAGGCCCAGGTCCATCAGCAGGCCGACGAGGACCGGCAGGTTCGTCCGCTCGTCATAGGTGGGCACGACCACCACGATCTTCGGGGGCGTCTTCTCCACGGCCATCCCCTCACCGTACGGGTAGCGTCACACCGGCCGGACTCCGGCACGCACCTGCACGGCGCGGGCGATATTCTGAGCGGAGCGGCGCCGGTGACGGCCGCTGCGCGGCGGTGGGGCCCGCCGTACCCGAACCGCGGCCGGATCGCGCCGCCAACGGTCCCTACTTGCGTACGAGCGCGCCCGCGTCCGGCGGGCGCCCGGCAGGTAGGAGACGTGTGTCATCGAAACCCCCGAACCCACAGACCGCGGTCGTCGCGGTGGTCGCCCTGGGCGGCGCCGTGGGCGCGAGCGCCCGCTACGGGGCCTCGCTCCTGTGGCCCACGGCGGCGGGCGGGTTCCCGTGGACGACCCTCGTGGTGAACGTCGTCGGCTGCGCGGTGATCGGTGTGTTCATGGTGATCATCAGCGAGGTGTGGACGGCCCACCGGCTGGTGCGGCCGTTCTTCGGCACGGGCGTGCTGGGCGGGTTCACCACCTTCTCCACCTACGCCGTGGACATCGAGCGCCTCGTCGACGGGGGCCGGACCCCCGGCGGTCTGGCCTATCTGGGATTGACACTGCTCGCGGCCCTCGCGGCGGTGTGGAGTGCGGTGTGGCTGACACGCCGCGTACTGGCGTGGAGGCAGTCATGACGACACCGGTGACCGAGCGTGCCCTGCGGCTGACCGTGCTGGTCGGGGAGTCCGACCTCGCGCACCACAGGCCCGTGTACGCAGAGATCGTGCACCGGGCGCACGCGGCCGGTCTTGCGGGCGCCAGTGTGTTCCGCGGGATCGAGGGGTTCGGCGCCTCGTCGATGATCCACACCCAGCGGCTGCTCTCGCTGAGCGAGGACCTGCCGGTGGCCGTGGTGGTCGTGGACACCGAGGAGAAGGTGCGCGCGTTCCTGCCGCTGATCGAGGACCTCGTCGGCGACGGCCCGGTCGTCCTGGACGCCTGCGAGCTCGTGAGGTTCGGCGGGGCGGGGGAGCGGCGGTGAACTGGCTGCTGGTGATCGTCGGTGCGGCGGTCGGCGCCCCGCTGCGGTATCTGACCGACCGGGCGGTGCAGTCCAGGCACGACACCGTCTTCCCGTGGGGGACGTTCACGGTGAACGTGACCGGCTGCCTGGTGCTGGGGCTGCTGACCGGCGCGGTCACGGCCGGCGCCGCGTCCTCGCACGTCCAGCTGCTGCTCGGCACCGGACTGTGCGGGGCGCTGACCACGTACTCGACCTTCAGCTACGAGACGCTGCGGCTGGCCGAGGACGGCGCGCGGTTCTACGCGGCGGCCAATGTGGTCGCGAGCGTGGTGACGGGTCTCGGCGCGGTCTTCGTCGGCGTCACGCTCGCCGGGACCCTCTGGAGCTGACCGGCCCCGGTGTGATGTGCGGTGGTTCAGACGTCCTGTCCGGGCGTCCCCAGCGCGGCCGATGCCTGCTCCATGGGGCTGAGCACGACCGGAGCGGAGGGTGCCGGAACGGACCGGCAGGTGAAGCCGAGACGCCCGAGCGCCCTGGTCACCTCGGCGGCCGAGAAGTCGCGACGGTCCTGCCGGGTGATCACTTCACCCACCTGCTTGACCGGATAGACACGACGGCTGATGATCACCGATTCCCCGGTGACGGGTTCGGGCTTGATGCCCTTCATCGATTCCTCTACCTCGTGCTTGAACAGGTCGAACGGAAAGCGGGCGATGACGCAGCGCATAGTGCCTCAACGGGGTCGGGGAGCGGAACCGGACGGGGACGCGGATGGCGGTCAGGCGGCACGAGCGCCGGGGGACCGGCGCTGAGCACCGCCGCCCCGCGGCTGGGAGGACGAAGTGGAAGAAGAGGACGACGCCGACGACGAGGTGCGCCGTGCCTGGGCCGGACGGCTGCGCCGGCCGCGGGAGGAGGAGCCGCCCTTGGGGCGCTCCGACACCGGCGACGTGATGACGACGGGCACACCCGAGGGCGCCTGCGCACCGGTGATCCGGCTCAGCTCGGCCTCGCCGGAGCGGACCTCGGCGATCTGCGGGGTGATCCCGGCATCCGACATCAGGCGCGTCATCTCGCGGCGCTGGTTGGGCAGCACCAGCGTGACGACACTGCCGGACTCCCCGGCGCGGGCGGTACGGCCGCCGCGGTGCAGGTAGTCCTTGTGGTCGCTCGGCGGGTCGACGTTGACGACCAGGTCGAGGTTGTCGACGTGGATGCCACGGGCCGCGACATTGGTGGCGACGAGCACCGTGACATGCCCGGTCTTGAACCGGGTCAGGGTGCGGGTGCGCTGCGGCTGGGACTTCCCGCCGTGCAGCGCCGCCGCCCGGACCCCGCTGTTGAGCAGGTGGTCGGTGAGCTTGTCCACGGCGTGCTTGGTGTCCAGGAACATGATCACGCGGCCGTCGCGGGCGGCGATCTCCGTCGTGGTGGCGTACTTGTCGGCGCCCCGGACGTAGAGCACGTGGTGCTCCATCGTCGTGACGGCACCGGCGGCCGGGTCGACGGAGTGGACGACCGGGTCGTGCAGGTAGCGACGGACCAGCAGGTCGACGTTGCGGTCCAGGGTGGCCGAGAACAGCATCCGCTGGCCTTCCGGCTGCACCTGGTCGAGCAGCTCGGTGACCTGCGGCATGAAGCCCATGTCGGCCATCTGGTCGGCCTCGTCCAGGACGGTGATGGAGACCCGGTCCAGGGAGCAGTCACCGCGCTCGATCAGGTCCTTCAGCCGGCCCGGCGTGGCGACGACGACTTCGGAGCCGCCGCGCAGCGCGGCGGACTGCCGGCCGATCGACATACCGCCGACGACCGTGGCCATCCGCAGCTTGAGCGAGCGGGCGTACGGGGTGAGCGCGTCGGTGACCTGCTGGGCCAGTTCCCGGGTGGGGACCAGGACCAGGGCCAGCGGGCGGCGGGCCTCGGCGCGCCGTCCCTCGATACGGGCCAGCAGGGCCAGACCGAAGGCGAGCGTCTTGCCCGATCCGGTACGGCCGCGGCCCAGTACGTCACGGCCGGCCAGCGAGTTCGGCAGCGTGGCCGCCTGGATCGGGAACGGCACGGTGACGCCCTGGGTGGCGAGCGCCGAAAGCAGGGCCGCGGGCATCTCCAGATCGGCGAAGGCCTCCACGGCGGGCAGCCCCGGGGTGATGGTCTTCGGCAGCGCGAACTCGCCCTGCTTGGCCGCGGGGCGGCGGCCGAAGCCACCGGAGCGCTGAGCGGGGGCGCCGAAGCGGCCCTGGCCGCCCTGACGGCTGGGTGCCTGCGAGCGGAAGCCGCCACCCGAACGGGAGCCGCCGGAAGGGGCGGAGCCACCGCTGCGGGAGGTGCGGGAAAAACGGTCATTGGAGCGAGATGTGCGGTCGCGGTTCATACGGAACCTTTCCTCGATATGGCGCGTATCGAGGAATTCATTGCGGCGACGAGCGGCACAAGAATCGCAAGAACGGGCCGTTGGCATACGTGAACGAAGCCCGGCGGCCGGTCTTGAGCCGATACGGACCCGGTCGAGCCGGGTCCGGCGCTTCGCAATGACGGGGCGGGTGGGCCGGCGGAGCAGGCCTGCAGTCACGTCACGGGGCTCCGGCGGGCCGGTGTTCCGGTCCGGGAGCCATGGCGGATCGTCCGCCGCACGGTGAAGATCTTGGTCCGGGCGGCTGCCCGGCAGCTCGTGGCGGGGGTACCGGCACGGCATCGCTCGGGGCTGGGCCCGTAAAAGCAACGAGCTGGGGCCCGCACCCCAAGGTGCGGGCCCCAGCTGCGCGAAAGCATCTCAGCGCATGAGCGCCGGAGCAATCAGGTTCACGCGGGGGTGATGTTCTCCGCCTGCGGGCCCTTCTGGCCCTGCGTGACGTCGAAGTTCACCTTCTGGCCCTCCTGCAGCTCACGGAAGCCGCTGGCGGCGATGTTCGAGTAGTGGGCGAAGACGTCAGCGCCGCCGCCGTCCTGCTCGATGAAGCCGAAGCCCTTTTCCGCGTTGAACCACTTGACGGTGCCAGTAGCCATGTTTTATCTCCTTCTGGGGCAGAGCCCGGGGACTCGCACTGTGCCAGTCCCGCGTCGCCGCGATGATTACCCCATCCGGATAATGAACCGGAAAATACAAAAGCGCACCCACCGGCCCATTTAGCCGAGGAGAGCACTTGGAGTCTTTGGGAACCACAACTGCAACTGAGATCTACAGTAGCACAATGAATGCGGCCGGGCGCGGCACGTAATTACACTCCACCCGGCGTGTCATAAACCCTCATCGCACATTGCATAAAATTCTGTGCTTGTCGCTGTAGATATTCGCCGTCCCGCGGGGCAGTGCTCCGGCCCCCGGCGCTGCGCACTCCCCCCTGATCCGGGACCAGAGGGGAGATTGCGGACAGCTCAGCCGCGCGTGAACCTCAGCGTGATCAGCTCGAACGGGCGCAGCGACAGCAGGACCCCGGCGTCACCGGACTCCGGGACCGGCGCGTCGGCCAGCGGTCGCTCCAGCAGATCGGTCACCACGAGGCCCGCGGCGTCGAAGCCGGTGGTGAGACGGACCCGGGCGCGGCCGCCCGTCGACTCGTAGAGCCGTACGACGAGGTCGCCGCTCGCGTCGTCCGCCAGCTTGACCGCGCTGACCACGACGGCGTCGTTGTCGACGGCCACCAGCGGGGCGACCTCCCGGTCACCCGTGATCCGGCGCTCCGGCAGGTTGATGCGGAAGCCCTCCCGGACCGCGTCGCCGATCGCGGCACCCGGTGCGAGCGCGTGCCGGAAGCGGTGCACACCCTGGTCGGTCTCCGGGTCCGGGAACCGCGGGGCGCGCAGCAGCGAGACCCGCACCGTGGTGGTCGTGCCCGCGTCCGACGCCCGGACCGTGCGGGTCACGTCGTGCCCGTACGTCGAGTCGTTGACGAGCGCCACGCCCCAGCCCGGCTCCTCCAGGTGGACGAAGCGGTGGTTGCAGGCCTCGAACTTGGCGGCCTCCCAGCTGGTGTTGGTGTGGGTGGCCCGGTAGAAGTGCCCGAACTGCGTCTCGGAGGCGTACCGCTCGGCGTGGATGTCCAGCGGGAACGCCGCCTTGAGGAACTTCTCCGTCTCGTGCCAGTCGGCCTCGGTGTCGATGTCGAGCCGCTTCACTCCCGGTGCCAGCGTCAGCAGCTGGGTGACCTTCGATGCGCCGAAGCTGCGGACGATCCGTACGGAGACGGCGCCGCCCTCCTCGACGGGGGTGAGCTCGTCGAGGTCCGTCAGGTCGGTGACGGTGTTGCGGTAGAACGCGTCGACGTCCCAGGCGTCCCACATGTTGGGGAAGTCCGGGTGGATCTGGAGCAGGTTCGCGGACTGCCCCGGGGCCACCGTCTCGCGGCCGGCGGCGATGTCGTACGCCGAGACGACCAGTCCCCGCGCGTCGATCTCCACCCGGAGCAGCTCGTTGTCCAGGACGAACCCGCCGCCCTCGCGCGGTGCGAGCCGGCTGCTCCCGCCGTCCGTGACGGGCGCCGCCGCACCGGCCGGGACACCGCCGCGGGCGTGCGGGGCGGAGTTGAAGAGGAGGGTCTCCCCCGTCGTGGAGTCACCGGCCAGGGCGCGCTGTGCGGTGTCGACGATGCCGTTCAGCTCCTCGGCGACGGCCGCGTACGTCTTCTCCGCCTCGCGGTGCACCCAGGCGATCGACGAGCCGGGCAGGATGTCGTGGAACTGGTGCAGCAGCACCGTCTTCCAGATCCGGTCCAGCTGCTCGTACGGGTAGTCGGCCCCGGTCCGCACGGCGGCGGTCGCGGCCCACAGCTCGGCCTCGCGCAGCAGGTGCTCGCTGCGGCGGTTGCCCTGCTTCGTCTTCGCCTGGCTGGTCAGGGTGGCGCGGTGCAGCTCCAGGTAGAGCTCGCCGACCCACACGGGTGCGTTGGGGTACTCCGCCTCCGCCTTGGTGAAGAAGTCGGTGGGCGTCTCCCACGTCACCGTCGCGGAGCCCTCCAGACTGCGCATCCTGGCGGCCTTGGCGATCATCTCGCGGGTGGTGCCGCCGCCGCCGTCGCCCCAGCCGGTCGGCGCGAGGGAGTGCTGCGCGACTCCCTTGTCCTTGAAGTTCTTCGCCGCGTGGGCGATCTCACTGCCCTTCATCGAGCAGTTGTAGGTGTCGACGGGCGGGAAGTGCGTGAAGATCCGGGTCCCGTCGATGCCCTCCCACTGGAAGGTGTGGTGCGGGAACTTGTTGGTCTGGCTCCACGAGATCTTCTGGGTGAGGAGCCACTTGGAACCGGCGGCCTTGATGATCTGCGGCAGGCCCGCCGCGAAGCCGAAGGTGTCGGGCAGCCACGCCTCGTCGTTCTCGATGCCGAACTCGTCGAGGAAGAACCGCTTGCCGTGCACGAACTGCCGGGCCATCGCCTCGGAGCCCGGCATGTTCGTGTCGGACTCGACCCACATCCCGCCGGACGGCACGAACCGCCCTTCCGCCACGGCCTTCTTGACCTTGGCGTAGACCTCGGGGCGGTGCTCCTTGATCCAGGCGAACTGCTGGGCCTGGGACATCGCGAAGACGAAGTCGGGCTCGTCCTCCAGGAGAGCCGTCATGTTGGACGTCGTACGCGCGACCTTGCGGACCGTCTCGCGCAGCGGCCACAGCCAGGCGGAGTCGATGTGCGCGTGGCCGACGGCGCTGATGCGGTGCGCGGACGGCTGCGCGGGCGTCGCGAGGACACCGGCGAGCTGCTCGCGGGCGGCGGCCGCGGTGCCGTTGACGTCCTGGAGGTCGACCGCGTCGAGCGCCCTGCCGACCGCACGCAGGATGTCCCAGCGGCGGGCGCCGTCGACCGGCAGCTCCTGCATCAGCTCACCCAGCACCTCCAGGTCCTGGACGAGGTTCCAGACGTGCTCGTCGAAGACGGCGAGGTCCATCCGGGCGAGGACGTACTGCGGCTCGCTGCCCGCGGTCTCCTTGTCGCCCAGCTGGGTCGGCAGGAAGGGGTGGTAGTCGAGGATGACCGGGTTGGACGCCGCCTCGATGTGCAGCAGCACCTCCTCGCCGCCCTCGGCAGGGGCCCCGACACGCACCCACTGGTTGCGCGGGTTGAGGCCCTTCACCGGGGTGCCGTCGGGGCGGTAGACGAGGCCCTCGCACTGGAACCCCGGCATGTTCTCGTCGAAGCCCAGGTCGAGCAGTGCCTCGACCGTCCGGCCCGCCCAGGCCTCGGGGACCGTCCCGGAGACCCGGAACCAGCAGGTGCCCCACGGGGCGCCCCACCGGTCGCCGACCGCGATCGGTTCGGTGGCACCGGCCAGCCCCTCCGCGACCGGGACGGGCTCACCCGGCGCGTTCCAGACGGCGACGTCCAGCGGTACGGATTCCGGGTATACGGCCGGCCGGATGCGCTCGTCCAGGACGCGCTTCAGACGGGCTTCGACCAGACTGCGGTCGTCGTGCATGAGGGTGGCTCCGTTGTCAGGTGGGTGCGGGCGGGGGTCTACCGGCGGTGTGCGGTGGTGGCGGAACGGGGCGCGGTCATCGGACCTCGTCAGGAGTGACTACCTCGGTGATACCGCGTGCGGCAAGGTGGCGGGGGTCCCCGGCCCCGCTCGCGAGGACGGTCGTGGGGCGGACCCCGTCCGCGGTGAGCCGGGCGAAGGCCTCGAAGACGTCGCCGCCGGGGCCGCAGGTGGAGCGGCGGGGCGAAGTCTCCTCGTCGCCGGTGTCGACGACGAGGGCCGTGGTCCTGGGCGCGGGCCGGTGGGTCCGGCCGCGCTGCTCCTCGACCATCCGGGCGATGGCCCGGCCGGCCGGCTTGACCTGCCGGTCGTTGGTCAACAGGCCCAGCCCGTATTCGAGTTCGGGGAAGTCGGCCAGCGAGCGGGACACGTCGTGCGAGCACCACCAGGTGACGCCCCAGACGTCCTCGCAGTCCAGCGCGTTCGCGACGGTCGCCTCGGTGAACGCGGCGGCGTGCTCGGCGGGGATCAGCGGGGCGGGGGCGCCGACCTCCTGGAGCCACACCGGCCGGTGCGGGTCGAGCGCCCAGGCCTTGGAGAGCTCGATCAGATAGGCGGCGTGGTGCTCGGTGGCGGTGCCGGTGCGGCCGTGCCGCTGGGCGGTTCCGTTGAAGACCCAGGAGTGCACGGCGGTGGCGGCCCCGAGCCGGGCGGCGTGCGCGGGAGTGAAGGCGTGGTCGTCCTGGTACCAGGACGCGTCGTACTCGGCGTGCAGATGGAGCTTGCCGGGCGCCCCCTCCTCGCAGGCCTCCAGCATCCGGGTCAGCCAGCTGCCCGCCTGTTCGGGGGTGATGCGGTCCGGGTCGGGGTGCGGGTCCCCGGAGAACTGGTTGATCTCGTTGCCGAGCGTCATCCCGATGAAGTGCGGCCGGTCGGCGAGGGCCGCGGCGAGCGTCCGCAGGTACTCGGCCTGGCCCGAGACCACATCGGGGTCGGTGAAGAGGTTGCGCCGGTGCCAGGTCCGGGTCCAGGCGGGCAGGAAGTCGAAGCTCGACAGATGGCCCTGGAGCCCGTCCACGCTGACGTCGAGCCCTCGTTCGGCGGCGGCGTCGGCCAGCTGGACGAGCTGCTCGACGGCGCGCGGCCGGATCAGGGTGCGGTTGGGCTGGAAGAGCGGCCAGAGCGGGAAGACCCTGATGTGGTCGAGGCCGAGACCGGCGATGGAGTCCAGGTCGGCCCGTACGGCGTCGAGGTCGAAGTCGAGCCAGTGGTGGAACCAGCCCTGGCTGGGCGTGTAGTTGGCGCCGAAGCGCAGCGGGGAAGTGCTCATACGGAACGGGGATCCTGGTTCTGTGGTGCGGGTGGCGGCGTCGGTCGGCCGGCGGGCCACGGTCAGCCCTTGACGGCGCCTTCGCCGACGCCCCGGAAGAAGAAGCGCTGCAGACCGGCGAACATCACGATCAGCGGGAGGACGGCGATGATCGTGCCCGCGGCGACGAGCCGTTCGTCGTTCGCGAAGGTGCCGTGCAGATAGTTCAGCCCGATGGTCAGGGTGAAGTTCTCCGGGTCGCTGAGGACGATCAGCGGCCAGAGGAAGTCGTCCCACGAGCCCATGAAGGCGAAGATCGCGACGACGGCGAGGGTGCCCTTGACGGCCGGCAGCGCGATCCGCAGGAAGCGCTGCCAGACGTTGGCGCCGTCCACGAAGGCCGCTTCCTCCACCTCCTGCGGGAGGTTCAGGAAGGCGTTGCGCATCAGCAGGACGTTCATCGCCCCGACGGATCCCGGCAGCAGCACACCCAGCAGGGTGTTGTTCAGCCCGAGATCACGCATGGTGGTGAACTGGGCGATGATGATGCCCTCCACCGGTACGAGCATGGCGAGGATGAAGGCCAGCGTCGCGGCCCTGCGGCCCCGGTAGCGCAGCCGGGCGAGCGCGTATCCCGCCAGCGCGGCGCCGACGCAGTTGGTGACCACGTTGGCGGCGGCGACCTTGAGGGAGTTGAACGCGTAGTCCCACACCGGGATGGTGTCGGCGACCCGGCCGTAGTTGTCCAGGGTCGGATCGCTGGGGAAGAACTTCGGCGGCGAGCTGAAGATGTCCTCGTTCGGACCCTTCAGCGAGGTCGAGAGCTGCCACAGGAACGGTCCCACGGTCAGCACCAGTACGGCGAGCAGCAGCACGTACCGCAGGACGAGCTGCCGGCCCGGGACGCGCCGGCCCTCGGCGTCGACGGTTTTCAGGAAGCTCACGCGTCCTCCTTGCGGTCGGCGCGCAGCACCAGGAGCATCAGGCCGACGGTGACGACGAAGATGACGACCGAGATGGCGGAGGCGTATCCGACCCGCCCGGTCAGCCCGGTGCCCACCCGCTGGACGAGCATCACCAGGGTGGTGTCCTCACCCGCCGGGCCGCCGGAGGGTCCGGCCATCAGATAGACCTCGGAGAAGACCTTGAAGGCGGAGACCGAGGACAGTGCCGCGACCAGCACCATGGTGGAGCGGATGGCGGGAACGGTGACGGTGAAGAAGCGGCGCACCACCCCGGCGCCGTCCACGGACGCGGCCTCGTGCAGCTCGCGCGGCACGTTCGCCAGCGCGGCCAGGTAAATGATCATGTAGTAGCCGAGGCCCTTCCAGACCGTGACCGTCATCGCGCTGCCCAGCAGCAGCCACTGGTCGCTGAGGAAGCCGACCTTGCCGATGCCCACCGCCTCCAGGAGCGCGTTGATCAGCCCCCGGTCGTCGAGCATCCACACCCAGATCAGGCCGACGACGACGATGGAGGCCACGACCGGGGTGTAGAAGGCGGAGCGGAAGAAGGAGATGCCGGGGATGTGCCGCTGGACGAGCATCGCCAGCAGCAGGGGCAGGATGACGAGGGCGGGGACGACGCCGAGGACGTAGAGCGCGCTGTTGCGCAGCCCGGTCCAGAACATCTCGTCGTGCAGCAGCTCCTGGAAGTTGTCC
Organism: Streptomyces sp. NPDC058221; assembly: GCF_042882365.1. Taxonomy (NCBI): domain Bacteria; kingdom Bacillati; phylum Actinomycetota; class Actinomycetes; order Kitasatosporales; family Streptomycetaceae; genus Streptomyces; species Streptomyces sp. NPDC058221. Next base: position 59,128 of record NZ_JBHVWF010000008.1, read on the forward strand.
AGCCCGACGAACTTCCCCGGGACCAGGGTCCGGCGGTCGGTGAAGGCGTTGACCAGCGTGCTGAAGAACGGGTAGAGGATGAAGGCGCCGACCACGATCAGTCCGGGAGCCGCGAACAGCCAGGGGCTGAGCGGCAGATGACGGCTGATCCGGCGGACGGGGGTGGGGGCGGGGGCGGGGGTAGTCACTGGAGTGCTCAGCTCTGCTGCAGCAGCCGGTCACAGGCCTTGACAGCGTTGTCAAGTGCTTCCTTGGGGCTCTGCTTTCCCTGCAGGGCCTTGGCGATCTGGTTGCGCAGCTCGGTCTTCATCTGTTCGCTGAACAGCACCGGCGTGTAGTTGACGGCCGTCTTCAGGGACTTGGCGGCGGCGACCCGCACCCGGGTCTCGTCCGTGCCGTCCTCCTTGGTGAAGTACGGGTCGTCCAGCGAGCCGGCGGTGCTCGGGAAGATGGCGACCTTCTTGGCGAACTCCATCTGCCGGGTCGCGTCGGTCACGTAGTGGGCGAAGGCCACGGCGGCGGGCTTCTGCTTGGTCTGCGCGTTCACCATGACGCCCATGACGTACATGTTGGCCTTGCCGGTGCTGCTGACCTGGTCGGTGATCCCGATGTTCTTGTAGAGACTCGGGGCCTGCTTCTTGAAGTTGGCCAGGTCCAGCGCACTGCCGGGGTTCATCGCCACCGACTCGGTGAGGAACTTGTGGCCCGACGACTCGGGGGTCGCGGTCAGCGCCTGTGCGTCGAGGGCCTTGGCGTCGTACAACTCCTTGTAGTGGCTGAGGAGTTCCACGCCCTTGGCGTCGTTGAAGGCGAAGCCGGTGCCTTCCTTGTTCATCAGCTGACCGCCGTAGCGGCCGAAGTCCTCGATGGTGGGCACGTTCGCGAGGGTGGCGACCTCGCCCTTGCTCTTCGCGGCCAGCTTCAGCCCGTCCGCGAAGACCTCGTCATAGGTGGCCGGCGGCTTCTGCGGGTCGAGTCCGGCGTCCTTGAAGAGGCGCTTGTTGTAGAACATCGGCCCGGTGTTCAGGTACCAGGGGAAGGCGAACGTCCCTTCCGTGCCCGGTATCTGATGGCTCTGCCAGGCGCCGGGCAGGTACTCCTTGCGGTACTTGGACGCGGCCTTGTCGAGGTCCAGTGCGATGCCCGCCTTGGCCAGCGGGGCCACCAGGTCGGGCGAGACGTTGACGACATCCGGCAGGGTGCCGCCCGCCGCGTCCGCGCTGATCTTGTCCGCGTAGCCCTCGCCCGGCCGGTCGACCCACTTGACGTCCGTGCCCGGGTACTTCTTCTCGAAGTCCGCGATCACGCCGTTGAAGTAGTCCTTGAAGTTCGCCTGGAGGTTCCAGGTCTGGAAGGTGATCTTGCCTTCCACCTTGCCCGAGGCGTCGGACGAGCCCGACCCGGACCCGCCTCCGCAGGCACTCAGCGGCAGGACAGTGGCGAGGACGGCGGCAGTGGCGACTGCTCTGCGAGAGATACGCACGGTGAACGGCTCCTTTGCTCGGACCAGGCGTGCGGACGCTCGGGCCGGGGTTGTTCACCGGCCGGATACGTTCGCCCAGCAGACCCTGCAATGCGCGTGGGGGAAAGTCAATACATTCGCAGGAATCGGGCCAAGATTTTCGACATACTCCCTGGTCAAAGCCATGACAGAGCACATTCAAGATCCATGACTAATGCGCTTTAGGCCCTACCAGCTCAAGCGCATTAGTAGTCTGAGTGCTTCACTCGACCAATGGACCGGGAAGCCTTACGATGCCCCGGGGGCAGGCGAACCCGACGACCCGTGAGAGCCACAGGGAACGCAGGAAAGAGGCACCGCGTGACACCGAAGCGGCCGCCGGCCGGGGACACTTCACCGGCCAGACGCACACCCGCACGACGGCCGACCATGAAGGACATCGCCCAGCGGGCAGGAGTGTCGGAGAGCGCCGTCTCCTTCGCGCTCAACGACCGGCCGGGGGTTTCGGCGATCACCCGGGACCGAATCCGGCGCGTCGCCGAGCAGTTGGGCTGGCATCCGAGCACCGCCGCCCGCGCACTGTCGGGCGAGGGATCGGCCACCGTGGGTCTGGTGGTGGCCCGGCCGGCGGCGAATCTGGGCGTGGACTCGTTCTTCCTCCAGCTGATCTCCGGCATCCAGGAGGTACTGGCCGAACGCCGGCTCGGCCTGCTCTTCCAGGTGGTGGAGGACGTGCCGGCCGAGTGCGCCGTCTACCGCCGCTGGTGGGCGGAGCGGCGGGTCGACGGAGTACTGGTCGTCGACCCGCGCACCGATGACCCCCGGGCGCGGCTGCTGGACGAACTGGGGCTGCCCGGCGTCGTCATCGGCGCCCTCCCCGGCAGCGACACCGGCCCCCACCCAGGGCTCTCCCAGGTGCGCGCCGACGACGCGGGCGCGATGGCGGCCATCGTCGGCAGGCTGCACGAGCTGGGGCACCGGCGCATCGTGCACATCGCCGGGCTGCCCTCACTCGCGCACACGGACCGCCGCATCCGGTCCCTGCGCATCGAGGCCGACCGGCGCGGCCTGCCCGAGGTCCGCTCGGTGACCACGGACTACTCGGACACCGAGGGCGCGGCCGTGACCCGCCGGGTCCTGGAGCAGGACACCCCGCCGACCGCGATCGTCTACGACAACGACGTGATGGCCGCGGCCGGGGTGGCGGTCACGGCGGGGCTGGGGCTGCGGGTCCCGGACGACGTGTCGGTGGTGTCGTGGGAGGACTCGGCGCTGTGCCGGCTGACCGCGCCGTGGCTGACCGCGCTGTCCAGGGACACGGTCGCGTTCGGACGGCTCGCGGCGGGGGAACTGACCGCACTGCTCGACGGCGGCACGGCGCACACCGTGCAGGTACCGCTGCCCCGGCTGATCGAACGGGGCAGCACGGCCGGGGTGAACGGCGGACAGGGCAGCCAGGGCAGTCACGGCAGCTCTTAGGGCCTGCCCTGTCCGGCAGGGCGCGGCTCTCAGGGCGGGTGCGGGGCTGCGGTCGCCGGACGCGTCCTACGGAGCGTTCCGGTCCGGAGTGGGCCTGCGCAGCTCCTCGTTGAGCCGGAGCGCCTCTTCGAGCTGGTCCTCCAGGATCACGATCCGGCAGGCGGCCTCGACGGGGGTGCCCCCGTCGACGAGCTCGCGTGCGCGGGCCGCGATGCGGAGCTGGTAGCGGGAGTAACGGCGGTGGCCGCCCTCGGACCGCAGGGGCGTGATCAGCCTGGCCTCGCCGATGGCACGGAGGAATCCGGGCGTGGCGCCGATCATCTCCGCGGCGCGGCCCATGGTGTAGGCGGGGTAGTCGTCGTCGTCGAGACGGTCGGTGGCGTGCGGAGGGGAATCGGGGGGCATGTGCACCTGCCGCGTGTCGCCGACTTCGTTGACGGTAGGAGAAACTCTCGTTGTGCGAGCCATCGTCTCTATCATAGCCGCGACAGATTTCCCTGGCCGGACGGGGGAAGTTATCTGAGCGGGCCGCCCCGGGGCCATCGCTCCCGGCCCGCAGACCCCCGCTTTCCGCGGGCCCGTCGGCGGGTCCCGGTACGGGTTCGTCAAAAACGCTGACCGGCCGGTCAGTTGATGACTGCCTGACCTGGGGCCATAATGCACGTGTAGCCCTTCACGCATCCCCCGTCGTGAAGGGCTACACCTATATACGCGGGTATGCACGGCTTGCCCCGTTACGGGATCCTGCTTCACGTGCACATCACCGCTGATCTCACGGGCAAGAGACTCCCCTCGTGGTCCCCTGCCCGTGTTTTTTCGAGTTAACAGTGACGTAGAGTGTTTGCGCAACCCTGCTCCTGTGTACTGGAGCAGGATGTTCCACTACGTCCCCGTTCGGATGGGCCCATCGCGCTCCCGCACTGGGGAGGACGGCCCGGGTTGGTTACAGTACGAGCCCGTTGACCGAATCGGACACGCGCGGCGCCGGACAGACAGGCACCGGGCGGGGGACGGACACGTGGGGGGCCGGATGGACAGCGGCGAAGAGCGCACGCCGGAGCTGCGGACGCTGCGGCAGAAGGTCGAGTACATGGTCGAGAAGACCTTCCCCGGCCGGAAGATCTCGGGCCGGTTCTTCGCGGACCTGGTCAAGGAGCGCGGCGGCTCGCTCTCGCACAGCTACTTCTCCAACATCCTGGCCGGCAAGGTCACCCAGCCGTCCGAGGACATCCTCAAGGCGCTCGGCCTCGGCTTCGGCGTGGACTGGCGCTTCTTCAAGGAGGAGTCCGAGGTCGTCGACGACGTCGTCGCCGGTCTGCAGTTCCTGGCCAAACGGCGCACCGGTGACATCAGCGGACTGGCCGGCCGGGGCGTGGACGAGGACGGACTGCCGCCGGAGCTGCTGCAGTTCGCGCTCGCCCTGCTGGAGGACGCGAAGGACAAGGACCTGCACCGCCCCGCCGACGGCGGACCACGGAGTTAGGCCGCCATGTCCCTGCGCAGACTGCGGAAAGAGTGCGAGGCCGGGCTCGCCGGGCTCCCGCTGCCCACCCCCTTCTCGATCGCCGGCCTGGTGGCGAACATGGAGGAGGCCGGCGGCCGCACCATCGTGCTGCACGCGATGCCCGACCGGCTGGCCCGCGTCAACGCCGCCTGCGGCCTCCGGCTGAAGGCCGGCGGGACCAGCTTCGTGCTCTACCGGCGGCGCCCCACCGCCTACCAGACCCAGCACGTCATCCTGCACGAGCTGTGCCACGAGTGGTTCGACCACGGCACCTCGCTGGACGCGGAGCAGCTCCAGCGGCTGCTGCCGGTCTTCGACACCTCACTGATCTCCCGGGTCGTCGGCCCCGACGCGCTGCGCAGTCCGGACGCCGTACAGGCCCGCGCGCAGTACGACACCCACGACGAACGCATGGCCGAATTCGGTGCCTCGCTCATCCCCCGGATGGCCAGAGAGGTGACGAGCGATGACATGGTGGGCCGGCTCGCCAACTCGCTCTCCCGTCCGGTCGCCCACCGCCGCCGCGGTCTGTTCCGCCGCACCTAGCCGGGGCCTGCGTCCACACTGCCGAACCGTTTCCCCCCACCCCTTCCCCCACCACCGAGGACTTCCGCCGTGACTCCGCTCGACCTCGCCGGCTATCTGATAGCCGGCCTGATGACAGCCGTCGCCCTGTGGCGCATGCCGGCCGCCCTCTGGGGCGACGAGGAGGACAGACGCCGCCGGGCCCTGTGGGGCTGCTACGCGGGATTCGCCGCCGCGCTGTGGACCAAGACCCGCGTCGTGCGCATCGGGCTCAACGACAGCTCCGTCACCGATCTGGCGGTGCTGATCAAGCACTACACGGCGACCATCGCGATCCTGGCCATTCTCAGCTACATCGTCGCCATCTACGGCCAGTACGCCGACGCCGGGGACGTCCCGCGGCACGTACGGTTCGCCCGGCTGATCCAGCAGGTGGCCGCCAAGGCGTCCGTCGCCACGCTGGTGCTGCTGACGGTGCTGTTCTTCACCGTCGTGGACCGCTCCACCCCCTCGGACCGCTTCGTCGCCGACCACGCCGGGCAGTGGGGCGCGACGCTCTACATGAGCGTGTTCTACCTCTACCTCGGCGCCGCCTCCGCCGTCTGCGCGTACCAGTGGGCGCTGGCCACCGCCAACGCCGGGCTGCGCCATCTGCGGATCGGCCTCGGCATGATGACGTTCGCGATGTTCATCGGGGTCGGATACACCGTCAGCCGCACGCTGTTCCTCTGGGTGAGCGTGATCGACCAGCCCAGCGAGGCCTTCGCGCTGAACTTCGACGAGATCACCGAGGCCGCACAGGTGGTGCTCTTCGCCTTCTTCGCGGTGGGCGCCTCCATCCCCGCCCTGAGCAACGTCCGCCGCCGGGCCAAGCTCTGGCGGGCCCAGGTCCGGCTGCACGCGCTCTGGTACGAGCTGATGGCGGCCTTCCCCGACCAGCCCTTCGACCCTCCGGAGTCGCTCGTCCGCGAACTGACCCGGTTCGACACACCGGCCGACCTGCGGATCGACCGCTGGGCGGCGGACATCGCCGACGCGGTCGAGAAGCTGCGCCACTACGCCCCCGGCACCCTGCTCGACGCCGCCCGGGAGGCCGCGGGCGAGATGGCCGCGGCCGCCACCGCAGCACCGGAGCGGACGGGCCCGCTCACCGAGGCGTACTGGATCAAGGCGGCCCTCGCGGCCCACGACGCCGGCACGGCCCCCGGGGACGCGGCGGCCGTCGGCAACCGGCACGCGACCGACCAGGACGGTGAGGTCGCCTGGCTGGTCCGGGTCGCCGACGCGTACCGGACGGTCACGGCGGAACGGGCCCGGCAGGTCCTGGAATCCTCAGCGGCAGCAGCCAAGGAGCAGTCAGCATGAGCACCACAGACACCCCGGAGACCTCCCGCACCACGTCCACCGCCCGCACGGTGACCGATGTCTTCCAGCCACGTAATCTCCTGCTCGCCGGCATGCTCGCGATCGGGTTCGCGGCGGCGGGGGAGTGGACCGGGCTGCTGTGGGGGCTGCTCGGCGCCCTGTGCGCCGGGATCGTCCCGGCCGGCTACATCGAGTGGGAGCGCGGGCGCGGCACCTGGGGCGACCGCCATGTCGTCGACCGCACCAAGCGGGCCCCGATCTTCCTGGTCATCCTCGGCTCCATCGGGACCGGTTCGGCGGTCATGGTGCTGGGCGGCGCCCCCTCCGGCATCCTCACCGCGATGCTCGGCCTCTGGGTGATGACCGTCGTCCTGCTGGCCGTCAACACGGTCTGGAAGATCTCGGTGGACGCCTCGGTCGCCTCGGCCGTCGTCGCCCTGCTCGCCGTGGTCCACTCCCCGTGGTGGCTGCTCGCCTACCTGATGACGCTCGCGGTGTGCTGGTCGCGGGTCGCGCTCGGCTACCACACGGTCGGCCAGGTCACCGCCGGAACCGCGCTGGGCGCCGCCACCGCGTGCGCGTTCCTCCTCGGCTGAGGAGCGTCCCGCCGAACGGGTCGGTTCTTACGGTCCCGTGACGTGCCGTCCGCGCAACCGTGCCCGCCCGCCGGGGCCCCCTAGCGTGGCGGTCATGCGCGTACTGGTCACCGGCGGAGCCGGGTTCATCGGGTCGGAGATCGTCCGGGCCCTCACATCGGCCGGGCACGAGGCGGTGGTGCTCGACGCCCTGCTTCCCTCGGCACACGGCGGGGGTTCGGCGCGCGGCGGAGGGACGGACCGCCCGGCCGGCAGCCGGCTGATCGTGGCGGACGTGCGCGACCGGGAGGCCGTGGACGGTGCGCTGCGCGGTGTCGACGCGGTGTGCCACCAGGCGGCGATGGTCGGCCTGGGCAAGGACTTCGCGGACGCCCCGCTGTACGTCGGCTGCAACGACCTCGGAACCGCCGTACTGCTCGCCGCCGCGGCCGACGCCGGGGTGCGGAGCCTGGTGCTCGCCGGTTCGATGGTGGTCTACGGGGAGGGCCGCTACGACTGCCGGAGCCACGGACCGGTCCGCCCGGGGCCGAGGGCACGGGCCGATCTGGCCGCGGGCCGCTTCGAGCCGCTCTGCCCGTCCTGCGGTACGGAGCTGACCCCGGGGCTCGTCACCGAGGACGCACCCGTGGACCCGCGCAACGTGTACGCGACGACCAAGCTCGCCCAGGAACATCTCGCCTCGTCCTGGGCGCGTGCCACGGGCGGCCGGGCGCTGTCGCTGCGCTACCACAACGTGTACGGGCCGGGGATGCCGCGCGACACCCCGTACGCCGGGGTCGCCTCCTTCTTCCGCTCGTCCCTGGCCCGGGGCGAGTCGCCGCGGGTCTTCGAGGACGGCGCCCAGCGGCGCGACTTCGTCCATGTGCGGGACGTGGCCGCCGCCAACGCGGTGGCACTGGAGGCGGTCGCCGGACGCGCTCCGGGAAGCTTCACCGCGTACAACACCGGGAGCGGGGAACCGCACACCATCGGCGAGATGGCCGCGGCCCTGGCGTCGGCCCACGGCGGCCCGGACCCGGAGGTCACCGGCGAGTACCGGCTCGGGGACGTACGCCATGTCACGGCGGACTCCCGGCGGCTCCGCGACGAGCTGGGCTGGAAGCCCGCGGTGGGCTTCGACGAGGGGATGACGGAGTTCGCGGCGGCCCCGCTGCGGGAGATGTCCACGAGCCCGGCGCTCTGAGGCCTCGCCCACGCAGCCGGGAGGCTCGGCCCGGCGGCTGCTGCTTCGAGGTCACCCCACCGGCTGCGTCACCTCCACGCAGCAGCCGCCGGTGACGTTGCGGACCTCGGCCCGTCCCTCGTGCGCCTCCACGATCCCGCGCACGATGGCGAGTCCGAGGCCGGCCCCCGCCGGGGGCGTCCGGGCGTGGCTGCCGCGCCATCCGGTGTCGAAGACCCTCGCGAGGTCCTCCTCCGGGATGCCGCCGCAGCCGTCGGTCACCGACAGGACCACACCGCCGCCCGTGCGGTGCGCGGCCACCGCCACGGTGCCGTCGGCGGGGGTGCGGCGGATCGCGTTGATCAGCAGGTTGCCGAGCACCCGGCTCATCTCCTTGCCGTCGACCTCCACCGGCACCGGCTCGATCCGGTCGCCGACCAGGCGGACACCGTGCTCGCGGGCCAGCGGGTCGGCGCCGGCGAGCGCGTCGCCCACCAGGTCGTACACGGAGATCCGGGTGGGGCTGAGGGTCAGCGAACCGGCGTGGATGCGGGAGAGCTCGAAGAGGTCGCCGACCATGTCGTTCATCCGCTCCACCTCGGTGCGTATCTGCCGCAGATAGCGCCGCGAGTCGACGGCCATGCCGTCCTCCAGCGCCTCCGACATGGCCCGCAGTCCGGCGAGCGGGGTGCGCAGATCGTGCGAGATCCAGGCGACGAGCTCACGCCGCGAGGTCTCCAGGGCGCGCTCGCGCTCGCGCGAACTGTCCAGCTTGGCACTGGTGGCGGCCAGTTCACGGGTGAGGGCGGCGAGTTCGGCGGTGGCCGGGGCCGCGGGCGCCGCGAAGGTGCCGCCGTCGCCGAAGGAGCGGGCGGCGAGCGTCAGATCGCGGCTGCGCGCCGCGACCCAGCGCCCGAGCAGCATCGCGGTGACGAGCGAGACGACGGCGGCCATGGCGACGACGGTGGTGACGACGGAGAGGTCGTGCGGCGACAGGAACATCGCCCAGGCGACGGCCAGCGTCCCGGCGAGCATCGCGGTCACGGCGACCGCGGCGACCACCGTCAGCGAGACGACGAGCGAGCGGTGCCGGAAGAACCGCAGCACCAGCGCGCCGAGCAGCCCGGCCGCCGCCGCGCCCAGGAACGCGAAGAGCGCGATGAGGAGTATGTCCTTCATGACGGCTCTCCCGGGAGTGCGTCCGCCGGCGGGCCGGGCGGCAGGTCCAGGCGGTAGCCCACGCCCCAGACCGTGCGGATCAGCTCCGGGCGGGCCGGGTCCGACTCGGCCTTGCCGCGCAGCCGGCGCACATGGACCGTGACCGTCGACAGATCGCCGAAGTCCCAGCCCCACACCTCGCTCATCAGCTCCTCCCGGGTGAAGACCCGGCCCGGGTGGCGCAGGAGGAAGGCGAGCAGGTCGAACTCGCGCAGGGTGAGGGCCAGCACCCGGCCGTCCCGGGTCGCGCTGCGGGCCGCCGGATCGAGGACGAGGCCCGCGCCTTCGAGCAGTGCCGGGCGGCCGGCGGGTGCGGCGGGCGCCTGGGCGCGGCGCAGCACGGAGTCGACGCGCAGGACGAGCTCGCGGGGGCTGAACGGCTTGGTGACGTAGTCGTCGGCCCCCGTCTCCAGGCCGAGGATGCGGTCGTCCTCGTCGCCGCGCGCCGTCAGCATGATGACGGGCACCCGGCCGTGCTCCCGCATGCGGCGGCAGACCTCGAAGCCGTCCATGCCGGGCAGCATCAGGTCCAGGACCACCAGGTCGGGGCGGCGGCGCGCGAAGCACTCCAGCGCGGCCGGGCCGTCGGCCGCGCGGGCCACGTCGTAGCCGGCGCCGGTCAGGTAGCCGGCGACCACCTCGGAGACGGTCGGGTCGTCGTCCACGACGAGAACACGGCCGGGGCCGGGGTCCTCGCCCCCTGACCCCCGTCCCTCGGGCGCCGGACGGTCTGGATTCGCGGGGTGCATGGCCCCACCATGGCACCCGCTCCCCGCGCCCGGGGCGGCCGGACACCGCCACTCGGTCGACGTCCACGTTTCGTAAGAATCTGCGGCCCGAATTGTCGCTTTCAGCTCCGTAGGGTGAGCCGCGTGACCGATCCCTCCGATAACCCCGGCCCCCGCGCCGACATCGTGCTGCCCTGCCTGGACGAGGCTGCCGCCCTGCCCGGGGTGCTCGCCGCCGTCCCGCGCGGCTGGCGCGCGATCGTCGTCGACAACGGCTCCACCGACGGCTCGGCCGAGCTGGCCCGTTCGCTCGGCGCGACAGTGGTGCACGAGCCGCGGCGCGGCTTCGGCTCCGCCTGCCACGCCGGGCTGCTCGCCGCCGATGCGGACTTCGTCTGCTTCTGCGACTGCGACGGCTCCCTCGACCCCGGGCTGCTCCCCGGCTTCGTCCGGCGGATCGCTGACGGTGAGAGCGATCTGCTGCTCGGCAGGCGGCGGCCCGAACAGGTCGGCGCCTGGCCGCTGCACGCCCGTGCGGGCAATCTGGCGCTGTCCCGGCTGCTGCGCCGGCGTACCGGGCTCCGGCTGCACGACCTCGGGCCCATGCGGGCCGCGCGCCGGGCGGACCTGCTGGCGCTCGGCCTCACCGACCGGCGCAGCGGATACCCGCTGCAGATGGTGGTGCGCGCCGCGGACGCCGGACTGCGGGTCGCCGAGACCGACGTTCCGTACCTCTCGCGCACCGGGAAGTCGAAGGTCACCGGCACCTGGCGGGGCACCTGGAACGCGGTGAACGACATGCGGGCCGTGCTCGGCGAACCGCCGGTGGCGGCGGGGGCGTCCCGATGAGCCCGGCCGCGTGTACCGGGGCCGGGACCGCCGGCCCGACGCATCTGCTGGTCATCGCCAAGGAGCCGCTGCCCGGCCGGGTCAAGACCCGGCTGACGCCGCACTTCACCCCCGAGGAGGCCGCGCTGCTCGCCGAGGCCTCGCTCGCCGACACCCTGCGCACGGTCCTCACACTGCCGGCCGCGCGGCGGACGGTGGTACTCGACGGGGCCCCCGGCCCCTGGCTGCCACCGGGCATCGAGGTGGTGCCGCAGGGCACGGGCGGTCTCGACGAACGGCTCGCCGCCGCGTTCGGCGCCTGCACGGGACCGACGCTCCTGATCGGAATGGACACCCCGCAGATCACCGCCGCCGATCTGGCACCCGCGCTCTCCCCCGGTTCCTGGGACGGCTGCGACGCCTGGTTCGGCCCGGCCGACGACGGCGGCTTCTGGGCACTGGGGCTGGCCGAGCCGGATCCGGAACTGCTGCGCGGGGTGCCGATGTCCGTACCGGAGACCGGTGCGGTGCAACGCCGCAGGCTGGTCGACGCCGGGCTGAAGGTGAGCGATCTGCGCAGGCTGCGGGACGTGGACACGGCGGCCGACGCCATGGACGTCGCCGCCCTCGCACCGCACGGCCGGTTCGCCGCCGTGCTCCGCGGGCTGACCCGGGCGGCGACCCGATGAGCCGCACGGTCCCCCGGTCCGACGCGCTCAGCCGGCCGCACCCGGACAGCAGCTCGTGGAGCACCGACCCGTACGCCGACGCCCTGCGCAACGGCCACGGTCCGCTCTTCCTGCGCCGTACGGACGGCTGGCTGCTGCCGCTGGACGTGGAGCGCTGGTGCGCGGGCGCGGACGCCGCCGACCAGTCGGCGCTGCACCGCTGCGAAGGGCCCGTCCTGGACATCGGGTGCGGTCCTGGGCGGCTGGTCGCGGCGCTCGCGGCCCGCGGCCACCGGGCGCTCGGCATCGACGTGAGCGAGGCGGCGGTGGCCAGCACCCTGCGGCTCGGCGGCTCCGCGCTGCACCGCTCGGTCTTCGACCCCCTTCCGGGCGAGGGCCGCTGGGGCACCGTCCTGCTCGTCGACGGCAACATCGGCATCGGCGGCGACCCGCGCAGGCTGCTGCACCGGACGGCGGCCGTGCTCGCCCCCGGCGGGCTGCTCATCGCCGAGACGGCCCCGCAGGACATCGACGAGCGGGTCAGGGTCCAGCTGGACGACGGGCGCGCCACCGGCCCCCGGTCCGCACCCGCCGAGCCCTTCCCCTGGGCCCGGCTCGGCACACCGGCGCTGCTGCGGCACGCCCGGCCGCTCGGCTGGCATCCCGCCGATCAGTGGGAGGCGGACGGCCGCTGCTTCGTGTCCCTGCGTCGCAGCCGGAGCGTACGGACGACCAGCCAGAGTGCCGACAGCGCGAACAGCGCGGCCGTGATCAGCAGCCAGTTCCCCAGGAACACGTCCACGGAGAGCCCGCTCGCCGGTTCGTAACGCGTCGACCTGCGGGTGATCAGCGGGAACCACAACAGCAGGAGCAGACCGGAGAGGAGGACCGGCACCCGGACGTGGTTGATCAGTCCGGGGTGCGGGCCCGTCGCCTGTCGTGGCACCAGCGAACGCCGCAGCAGCAGATCCGCCGTCGCGTACACCGGCACCAGCACCAGGTCGTGCACGAGGGCCGCGCCGACGAACCACAGGACGACCCCCCACGCGTCCCCGGCCAGCAGCCGGACCCCCGCATAGCCGGCCAGCGCGAAGGAGGCGGCCATCAGGAGCAGGTGCAGCGGGCCCTCCCCGTACCAACGCCGCACGAGGTCACGGGGGTTCAGCCTGTTCACAGCTCTCCGAAGGTCAGCCGGGCCACCCATTTGGTGTTGAGCACCCCGGGGGCGGCCGGCACGATGATCCGCGCCGGGTATCCGTGGTCGGGCGTCAGATCCTCGCCGTTGACCTGCAACGCCAGCAGCGACCGGGAGTCGCGCACCTGGTTGTCGCGGAGCGCCGCCCGGCGGAACGGCCCGCTGCGCTGGACGGACTCCACCAGCACTCCGGGCGGGTTGCGGGGGTATCCGGCGAGCTCGGCCAGATCCTTCAGCCGTACGCCGCGCCACCACTGGTCGGAGGTGGACCAGCCCTCCACACACGCGATCGGGAGCGCGGCGCTGTGCTGGTCCATGGCCAGCAGCTGGTCCCGGGTGAACCGCAGGTCCCCGGCGGGCCCGCTGACGGTGAGCCACCAGCCCTCCCCCGTCTCGGCCGCGGTGATGCCGACGGCGGCGGCGGTCTTGTTGATCTGGAAGCCGCCCGGGCCCGGGCCCGGTTCGGCGGCGCCGTGCGGGGTGAGCAGGGCGATGCGCCGCAACGGCCCGTCGAAGCTCCGGCCGGCCGAGGTGACCAGCAGGACCGCCGAACCGGCGCCCACCACCGCCAGCGCCCCGCGCCGGGACAGCGTCGGCGGGGCCGGGTCGGGGGAGGCCAGCGGGTCCCCCGGCACGTTCCCGCTCAGCCCGCCCGACCGCAGCACCCGTACGGCCTGCGGGACCCGCAGCCCGGCATGGGCGAGGAACGCGGCGAAGAACACCCACGCCCCGTAGAAGTGCAACGGGTAGAAGGAGCCCGGGAACAGGTAGTCCAGCTGGATGTTGAGCAGCCCGGTGATGAACTCGAACAGCGCCCCGCCCACCAGGAGCAGCAGCGAAAGCCGCTCCAGGGCGTGCCCCACCGACCGGGCCGGCGGCAGCGCGAAGAGCTTCGGCACCACCGACCAGAGCTTCGCCAGCAGCACGGGGACGAGCACGATGCCCAGGGTGACGTGGAGCCCCTGCGTCAGCCGGTACAGCCAGTGCGGTCCGGTCGGCCAGGCGAAGAGGTAGAAGCCGAGCAGCCCCTTGTCCGGGGTCTTGTCGTTGACCGGGTTCAGATCCGGGTTGTAGGCGGCGTACGACAGCAGACCCGTCACGAACAGCAGGGTGAGCCCGACGAGCAGGACGAGTCCGAGCACGGCGGTGAACCGGACGCCCCGCACCGGGCTGCGCCAGAAACCGGGTGCGGCGGGGGTCCGTCCGAGGAGTGCGGCGGCCCGTCCGGAGGAGGAGGGGCCGGGAAGCGTGAATCGTCTGTACCGACGTCTGTCGCCCATGTCCCCGACGCTAAGCCCGGGGTGCCGCGGCCGGGTGGGTACGACTCCTGACGAAACGCTGACGTCATCCGGCTGCGTTGCGCGCCGGGTCCCGGGCGGCGGCCGAATCTGACGGTTCGGTGACGCGCCCCGCCGGAGCACGTCACCACCGCTCCCGCGTGCATACCGTGCCTGGGTGAAGACCGAGGACCGCACGGAGCAGCGCACCGAACCGGACCGTGACCACCGCCCCACCGGCCACCGCCCCGACCTGGCCGTCGCGGGCGCGGCCGTGCTGCTGGTCGCCGTCGCCGCGCTCGTCGGCCGGTCCGTCGACGACTACGCCCGCGTCCTGTACGTGCACTGGCCACCGCTGCTGGCCTCCTGGTATCCGCACATCGGCCCCGGTACGGCCGCCGCGCCGGCGGTCGCCGTGGCCGTCGTCGCGTACGGTCCGGTCCTCGCCGCACGGCTGCGCTGGCGCACCCTGCTGCTGAGCTGCTGGGGCGCCTCGCTCGCCTGGGTGTTCTCGCTGGCGCTGATCGACGGCTGGGGCCGGGGCATCGCCGAACGGCTCACCACCAAACACGAGTACCTGAGGGTCATCGGCCGCTTCGACGACATCGGCGCCGCCCTGCGCGGCTTCAACGACCACATCCTGATCGGCCCGCCGGGCAACTGGCCCGCCCATGTGGCCGGGCACCCGCCCGGGGCCACCCTCACCTTCGTCCTGCTGGACCGTGCCGGTCTCGGCGGCGGGGCCTGGGCCGGGGTGTGGTGCATCGTGACCGGCAGCACCGCCGCGCTGGCCGTGCTGGTCGCCGTCCGCGCCCTGACCGACGAGCGCACCGCCCGCCGTGCGGCGCCCTTCCTCGTCCTGGCGCCGGTCGCGGTCTGGGCGGGCACCTCGGCGGACGGCTACTTCGCCGCCGTCGCCGCCTGGTCCGTCGCCCTCCTCGCCGTGGCCGCGACCGGGAAGGCCCGCAGCCCCGCGGCCGCCGCGCTCGGCTCGGGGCTGCTGTACGGGCTGACCTGCTACCTCAGTTACGGTCTGGCCCTCATCGCGCTCCTCCTCCTGACCGTCCTCCTGCTCGCCCGGACCGCCCGGCCGCTGCCGTTCCTGGTGCTGGGCGCCCTGGCCGCCCCGATCGTCTTCACGCTGGCGGGCTTCAACTGGTGGGAGGCCTACCACCTGCTGGTGGAGCGCTACTACCAGGCGGCGGGCGGGATCCGCCCGTACTGGTACTGGGTCTGGGCCAACCTCGCCTGCACCGCGATCGCCGTCGGACCGGCGACGGTCGCGGGCCTGCGCCGGACCGCGGTGGCCGTGCCCGGGGCGGCCCGCGCGCTGCGGACGGGGACGGCGGAGGCCGGCCTGCGGCTGGTCCCGCTGGTGCTCGCCGCCTCCCTCGCGCTGCTGGCCGCCGATCTGTCCGGGATGAGCAAGGCGGAGACGGAACGGATCTGGCAGCCCTTCATGCTCTGGCTGCTGCCCGCCGCCGCACTGCTGCCCGGCCGCCGCCGCGGCTGGCTGGCCGCCCAGGCCGTCGTCGCCCTGCTCGTCAACCATCTGCTCTGGACCGGGTGGTGACGGGGCGAGGCGTCGTTGAACCGCGATCCCGTCCGGGTCATGGTTGTTCCGTGCCGACTTTCGAGATCACCACAGCAAGCGCGGACGACATCAGGATGATGGCGGACTGGGCCCATGCGGAGGGCTGGAACCCGGGCCTGACCGACGGTCAGGCCTTCTTCGCCGCCGACCCCTGCGGCTTCCTGATCGGCAGGCTCGACGGGGCGCCCGTCTCCTGCGTCTCCGTGATCCGCTACGGCTCCGGCTTCGGCTTTCTCGGCTTCTACCTCACCCGCCCCGAGCTGCGCGGCCAGGGCTACGGGAGCCGGCTCTGGGCCACCGGGACGGCCCGTCTCCAGGGGCGGAACACCGGCCTCGACGGGGTGGTGGAGCAGCAGGCCAACTACCGCAGGTCCGGCTTCCGTCCGGCCTGGACGAACCGGCGCCACGAGGGCCTGGTGCCGTTGGACATCCCGCCGCCGCCCGGGGTCACGCTGGTGGATGCCCGTACCCTGCCCTTCGGCCGGATCACCGCGTACGACCGCCGGTTCTTCCCGGCGGAGCGCGACGGCTTCCTGGCGGCCTGGACCACCACGCCCGGCCGCACCGCACTGGTCGCGCTGCGTGAGGGAGAGGTGGAGGGGCTTGCCGTGCTGCGCGCCTGCCGTACGTCCGCACGCATCGGCCCGCTGTACGCGGCCACGCCGGAGACGGCCACCGCCCTGGTGAGCGCGCTCGCGGCGACCGATCCGTCCGCCCCGGTCGCCGTGGACGTGCCGGACGTCAACCCGGCCGCGGTGCGGGTCGCCGAACAGCTCGGGCTCACGCCGTCGTTCGAGACGGCCCGTATGTACACCGGCCCGGTCCCGGACGTCGACCACGCCGGGCTGTTCGGCATCACCAGCCTCGAACTGGGCTGAGCCGCCCGCGCCTTCCGCTACCCGCGGCCCGGGCCGGTCCGGGACCGCGAGGTCATGACCGCGATGTCGTCCTCGGCGCCCGGACCGAAGCGGTCGAGCACCTCGTCCAGCAGATCCTCCAGATCGCCGCTCGCCGGCAGGGTCAGCTCCCGCAGCCGCCCCACCGACACGTCGATGTCCTCGCCGCGCCGCTCCACCAGTCCGTCGGTGTACATGAACAGCACCGTGCCGGGGGCGCACCGCACCTGCGTCGTCCGGTAGCCGCCGAAGCCGGTGCCGAGCGGCGGTCCCGCCGGTACGTCGCCGATCCAGGTACCGTCCGCGCCGGGGCCGATGAAGACCGGCGGCAGATGGCCCGCACTCGCCACCTGGCACATCTCGCCGGACCGGTCGACCACGGCGAGCAGACAGGTCGCCGCCCGGTCCAGGCCGGACCGCTCCACCATCCGGTCGAGCTGTTTCAGGACGTGGTGCGGTGGCAGCTTCTCGTCGGCCAGCAGCCGCAGCAGCGAGCGGTAGTGGCTCATCGCGACGGCGGCCTCCACGCCGTGCCCCATGACGTCGCCCATCGCCATGAGGTGGCGGCCGTCGGACAGCGGGATGATGTCGAACCAGTCGCCGCCGACCAGCACGCTGCGGTCCGCCGGAAGGTAGCGGGTGGCGGCCTCGATGTGCGGATGCGGCCGGCGCGGTTCGGAGAGCAGGGAGCGCTGGAGCTCCAGGGCGATGGTGTGCTCGTGGGTGAAGCGGCGCGCGTGGTCGAGGTCGACGGCGGCGCGTCCGGCGAGCTCCCGGGCGACCATCACGTCCTCGTCCGTGAAGGTCGGCGACTCGCCCGCCCTGACCAGGCCGAGGACGCCGATCGGCGCGCCGCGGACGGAGACCGGCACGACGACCGCGGAGTGCATCCCGAGCGACCGGTAGGCGGCGACCCGCTCGGGGGAGGGCGCCAGGCGGCCCAGCTGCTCGTCGCCGGTGAGGTTCTCCACGACCGGCAGGTTGGTGGCCAGACAGCGCGGTACGGCCGAATCCTCCTGGTAGTCGATGTAGTCGCCGGCCACCCCGAACCCGGCGGCCTTCCCGCGCAGCCCGGGCACCGCCGTCACCGCCGCCCGCCGCAGCCGGACCACTCCGGGCGGTGCGGGGCGCACCGGCGGGGCGACGTCCCGCGGGAAGACCTCGACCGTGGCGAGATCGGCGAGCTCGGGGACGACGAGGTCGACGAGCTCGGCGCAGGTGGTGTCCATGTCGAGGGTGGTGCCGATACGGGTGTTCGCGGCGTCCAGGAGGCTCAGATGGCGTCGGGCCTGGGCCAGCTGCCGCTGCTCCTCGTCGGAGGCCATGACCTCCATCAGGACGGCGGCGACGCCCACCACCCGGCCGGCCACCTCCAGCCGGTGGTACGCGCCGTGCCAGTAGCGCCGCAGGGCACCGGACGCGGCGGGGGTCTGGCCGCTGGAGGCGATCTCGCGCGTCCGGCCGTCCGCCAGCACCGCCAGCATCAGGTCCTCGCGGGCGTCGATCTCGGGAAGCACCTCGGCGACCGTACGGCCCAGGTGCTCGGCTGCCGGGATGCCGTTGATCCGTTCGAGGGCCGGGTTCACATAGAGATAGCGCAGCTCGGTGTCGACGACGCCCACCGCTGCCGTGGTGCCGCCGACCACGGCAGCGAGCGCCACGGTGTCGAACGGCGGCGGATCGTCGGCGTACGCATCGGCCTGCAAAGCAACCTCCTGGGGCGGGGCGCGGACCGCCCGACTGCCCGGCCCTTCATCGTCGGCCGCCCGCATCGCCCCCGCATCCGCAGACCGGTCGCGGCCGGTCAGCGGCGGTTGCCCCCGGGCGCCGCCCCGCTCGCCGCTCCGCCGGGGCGCAGCGCGTCCAGATCCACCGTCCCGTCCTCCGCAGGGGCCCCCGGCGGCAGCCCCAGGGCGTCGGCGACAGGCCCGGGGAGCGGGGCCCGGTCCAGCAGCCCTGCGACGAGTGCGGTGCCCAGCCGGTGCCAGGAGGGGGCGCGCCGGAGCATCGCGTGATCGCCGCCGTGCACGCTGACCAGGCAGGTGCGGGCGCCGGCCCGGCGGGCCCGTGCGGTGAGCGCGGCGGAGGCCGCCGGGCTGGTCACGCGGTCGTCCGTGCCGTGGACGAGCACGACGTCCCGGTCCGCGAGCTGTCCGACCGGATCGCCGTCCGGGCACCAGGGGGCGAGACCGACCACAGCGCGTACCAGCGAGTGCCCGGCGGCCTGCAGCGCGGCGCGGCCGCCCATCGAGTGCCCCAGCAGCACCACCGGGATCTCCCCCGCCTCGGCCCGCAGCGCGTCCAGGGCGCGCACGGCGTCGTGCAGCGGGTCCGCCCGGGTGCCGTTCCAGCCGCGGTGCCCGTACCGGACGGCACGCACCAGGACGTCCCCGGGCAGCGCACGCCCCAGTGCGCGCGCGAACGGGCGCATCCGCACCGCGGGCAGGTTGAACGGCCCCGGCGGCGGCGCTCCGGTGCCGGTCTCCCGCCCGCCGTGCAGCAGGAGTACGGCCGCCCCTGGCGGTCGTCGTTGCGTCATGCGTACCTCCGGTGCGAATGGGCGAACCACTGACGAGCATGCTGTACGAAGCACGGGCGGCATCTCGCCGCGGCGCCGGAAGACAAAGGACACTTCATGGGATCGTCACCACAACTCGGCAGTACCGTCCAGGACTTCACCCTCGCGGGAGGCGCGCTGGACGGTGACGCGTTCGAACGCCGCGACTACACGCTCTCCGCCGCCCGAGGCCGGGCCGTCGTGCTCGCCTTCTACCCCGGCGACAACACGGCCGTGTGCACCAAGCAGCTCTGCTCGTACTCCTCCGGCATGGAGACCTTCGAGGGGCTCGACGCGGAGGTCTGGGGGATCAGCCCCCAGGACGTCGACAGCCACGAGTCCTTCGCCCGCTCCCACAGCCTGCGCATGCCGCTGCTGGCCGACCCCGGCCGGGAGACCGCCCGCGCGTTCGGGGTCGCCGCGCCCGGCATCGGGGTGCGTCGCGCGGTGTTCCTGATCGACGCCGAAGGGGTGCTGCGCTGGAAGCATGTGGCGCTGCTCGGTGCCACCTTCCAGTCCCTGGACACGCTGGCGGGCCGGCTCTCCGGCATCCAGAACGCCTAGAACATTGCCGGAACCCGGCAGTGTCCCCGGACGGTATGTATGGGACCATCCAGCCAGTTCGACGGAAATGCTCGGGGGATTCCGCAGACCGGAAGGGGTGACCACGTGACCTTGTTTCTCGGTCTCGGCATTGCGGGGGTCGTGCTGCTCGCACTGTCCCTGATCTTCGACGGCATACTCGAAGGCCTCTTCGGGGGTGTGCTGGACGGCCTGTTCGACGGGTTGCTCTCCCTTCCGGTGATCGCCGGCTTCGTCTCGATGCTCGGTTTCGGCGGCGCCATCGTGCTCGGCACGACCGGTGCAGGTACGGTCGTGGCCGTCGGCGCCGGCGTGCTGGCCGGACTGGTCGCGGCCTGGCTGACCTGGAAGTTCAGCCAGGCCCTGATGCGGGACCAGACCAGCACCACGCCGCAGGACTCGGATCTCATCGGCTCGGCGGGGTCCGTGGTCACGGCCATCCCGGCCGGCGGCTACGGCGAGGTCCTGCTGCGGCTGGGAGGTCATGTCGTGAAGCTGTCGGCCAAGAGCCCGGCGCCGGTCGAACGCGGCACCGAGATCTGGGTCGAGGCCACGCTCTCGACCACCTCGGTCTCGGTACGTCCCGTCGAACGCTGAGCCGGCAAGCCGGCCGGCCCATCACCGCTCGCAACAGAACTGCCGTCCCCGTCGGGAGGCAGAGGGGGACACCCTTATGAGTCCAGTCCTGATCGCAGTCATCGGAGTCGTCGTACTCGTCGTGCTCCTGGCCCTCGTGGTCATCACCCGCTACAAGGTCGCCGGGCCCAGCGAGGCGTTCATCATCACCGGCCGCCGCGGCAAGAAGTCCGTCGACCCGGTGACCGGGCAGGCCAGCATCGACAACAGCGGCCAGAAGGTCGTCGTCGGCGGCGGGGTCTTCGTCGTGCCGTTCGTCCAGCAGAAGTTCACCCTTGACCTCTCCAGCCGGCACATCCCGATCGCCGTGCGCGGGGCCGTCACCCTGCGCGGGGTGAAGTCCCACCTCGAAGGTGTCGCGATCGTCAAGGTCGGCGGCAGCGAGGACGCCATCCGGGCAGCCGCCCAGCGTTTCCTGCAGCAGCAGGACGGCATCGTCGGCTTCACGCAGGAAGTGCTCTCGGGCGCCCTGCGCGCCATCGTGGGCCGGATGTCGGTCGAGGACATCATCCGCGACCGGGCCGCGTTCGCCGGCCAGGTGGCGGAGGAGGCCGAGGCCAGCCTGTCCGGGCAGGGTCTGATCCTGGATGCCTTCCAGATCCAGGACATCACCACCGAGGGCTCCTACCTGGAGGACCTCGGCCGCCCCGAGGCCGCCCGCGCCAAGCAGGAGGCGGACATCGCCGAGGCGATCGCCCGTCGTGCCTCGGAGCAGGCCCGGCTGAAGGCCGCCGAGGAGATCGCCATCGCCGAGCGGACCTTCTACCTCAAGCAGGCCGAGATCAAGGCCGAGACGGAAGCGGCCGCCGCCAAGGCGAACGCCGCGGGTCCGCTCGCCGACGCCGCCCGCCAGCAGGAGGTCCTCCAGGAGCAGGAGAAGGTCGCCCAGCGGCAGGCCGCGCTGACCGACCGCGAGCTCGACACGAAGGTCCGCAAGCCCGCCGACGCCGCCCGTTACCAGGCCGAGCAGGAGGCCGAGGCCCGCCGTATCGCCCAGGTCAAGGAGGCCGAGGCGGACGCCGAGCGTTCCAGGCTGACCGGTGAGGGTGAGAAGCTGCACCGTTCCGCGCTCGCCGAGGCCGTACGGATCGAGGGTGAGGCCGAGGGCGCCGCCATCGCCGCGCGGGGTTCGGCCGAGGCCGAGGCCATGCAGAAGAAGGCGGACGCCTTCGCGCAGTACGGCGACGCGGCCGTGCTCCAGATGCTCGTCGAGGTGCTTCCGCAGGTCGTCGCCAAGGCGGCCGAGCCGATGAGCGCCATCGACAAGATGACCGTGATCTCGACGGACGGCGCGAGCCAGCTGTCGCGCACCGTCGCGGACAACGTCGCCCAGGGGATGGAGCTCCTCAACTCCACGACGGGTGTCGACCTCGGCGCCCTGCTGAAGAACCTCAAGGGCGCGAACGCGAAGACCGGTTCGTCCGAGCTGCCCGCCCAGGGCACCGAGGCCGCACCGGCCGCCGCGCAGAACGGCAGGATCGACGTCACGGACTGACCGTCCGGCGCCGCAGCGGCGACGTCCCCACGTGCCCGGCCGGTTTCCGTACCGTCCGGGCACGTGCATGTGCGGGCACGCGCGCGTCCGGCACCCCGCTCAGTCGGTGAGATCCACCCGCACCGACAGCAGGTCCGTCCCCATCACCCGCACCACCGCGCTGTTGTACGCGGGCAGGGTCCTGAGCCGGGCGTGGGCGTCGTCGTCCGGCAGCGGGTGCGCGGTGCCCCGGTGCCAGCGGCCCTTGATCCGCACCCGGACCCGGTCGTCGGCCCGGATATTGCGGATGTACTGGGACTTCTCGCCGAACTCCGAGACGAGCCAGAACTCCTGGCCGGTGCGGCGGCCGCCGACCGGGGTGCGGCGCGGGCGCCCGGAGGTGCGGCCCGTCGTCTCCAGCAGGATCTGGGCCGGCATCCTCCGCGAGAGCGGATTGACGACATGCCGCTGGAGCGAGGTGACCGCCCTGAATCTGAACTCCCGAAAGCGCGGCATATATGACCCCTTTCGACCGTTGACGGTGTGCGGGCAGCCGTCGACGGCTGTCGCCGCGAGCCTAAGGGCGGGACAGCCCCTAGAGGCGTGTCTTATCCCTCAGGCCGGTCCCGAGGGGGCGGCGGAAAGTCCGGATAAGGTAATGCGGGTCTAAAGAGATCGCCAAGAGACATCGACACACACGCCGCTCCTCGGGAGGAAGCCATGGGAACCCACCGCACCACGCTGCCCGGAGTCGGAGTGCAGTACGACTACACCACCGAGTCGGGCCAGCACATCTCCGTCGTCGTGCACCATGACGGACGCCGGTTCATCGGCTTCTACGACCAGGACGATCCTGATTCGTGCCGACTCTCCGTACCCCTGACCCCACAGGAGGCCACCGGCCTCGCGCACCTCATCGACGCCGCGCCGATCGACGCCGTAAGGACCGAGGGAATCGACCTGGTCACCGAGCACATACCGCTCGGGGCGCGCTCCCCGTACGGCGGCCGGCTGCTCGGGGACACCCGGGCACGGACCCGGACCGGGGCCTCCATCGTGGCGGTGCTGCGCACCCACAGCGCGCATCCGTCACCCGGACCGGACTTCCGGCTGGCCATCGGGGACACGCTCGTCGCCGTCGGTACGCGCGAGGGCGTGGACACGCTCTCCGAGATTATTGCGGAGGGCTGACCGTGCACGACACGACCGCACTGCTGGTGGAGTTCGGCTCCGTCATTCTGGGGCTCGGCATCATCGGCCGGTTCGCCGGCCGAATAGGCCTCTCCTCGATCCCCCTCTATCTGCTGGCCGGACTCGCCTTCGGCGACGGAGGGCTGCTGCCGCTCGGCGCGAGCGAGGAGTTCACCGCCGTCGGCGCCGAGATCGGCGTCATCCTGCTGCTGCTCCTGCTGGGGCTCGAATACAGCGCCTCCGAACTCGTCACCAGTCTCAAGACCCAGTACCCGTCCGGCGCCGTGGACTTCGTGCTCAACGCGACCCCGGGGGCCGTCGCGGCACTGCTGCTCGGCTGGGGTCCGGTCGGGGCCGTGGCCCTGGCCGGTGTCACCTGGATCTCCTCGTCCGGAGTGATCGCCAAGGTCCTCGCCGACCTGGGCCGGCTCGGCAACAGGGAGACACCCGTCATCCTCGGGGTCCTCGTCATCGAGGACCTGTCGATGGCCGTCTATCTGCCGCTGCTCACCGCGATGCTCGCGGGCGTGGGCTTGGCCGGCGGCAGCATCGCGCTGCTCATCGCACTCGGCACCGTCGGCTTCGTGCTCTACCTCGCGCTGCGGCACGGCCGGCTGATCAGCCGGGCCGTGTCCTCCGACAATCCCGAGCTGCTGCTGCTCGTCGTGCTCGGACTGACCGTCCTGGTCGCCGGGGTCGCCCAGCAACTCCAGGTCTCGGCGGCCGTCGGCGCGTTCCTGGTCGGCATCGCACTCTCCGGAGAGGTCGCGGAGGGTGCGCGCAAGCTGCTGACCCCGCTGCGGGACCTCTTCGCCGCCATCTTCTTCGTGTTCTTCGGGCTCTCCACCAATCCCGCGGAGATCCCGCCGGTGCTGCTCCCGGCCGCGCTGCTGGCCATCGTCACGGTCTTCACCAAGATCGCCACCGGCTGGTACGCCGCCCGGCGGGCCGGCATCGGCTCGCGCGGCCGCTGGCGGGCGGGCGGCACGCTCGTCGCCCGCGGCGAGTTCTCCATCGTCATCGCCGGTCTGGCCGTGGCGACCGAGCCCCGCATCGGCCCCATCGCCACCGCGTACGTCCTGATCCTGGTCATCGTCGGCCCGCTCACCGCGCGCTGGACCCAGCCCGCCGTCGAACTGATCCAGAAGTGGCGCGGCAAGGAGAACGGACCGTCCGGCGGCACCGGCGGCGCGCTTCCCGCCATGGAGGTGCCCGCGCCGAAGGCCCCTGCCGCGCAGGAAGAGCTCGGGTCCGTCAACTAAGGGCATTCGTTCGGATCAGCCCGCGAGCCCGGCATGATCCACACGAGAGGCCCTGAACACGGCCCCGCCTCCCGCGGCCGTCAGATGTCGTGGGGGGCGGGCAGTTCGGGCGCCCAGCCCAGCGGATACGCGTCCGAACCGCCCCCGGGCACGGCCGGCTCGCCGCCCGCCGCCGTGAACGCCGTCAGCGCCTCGATCAGCGCGGACCGCTGCTCCGGGGCGAGGCGTTCGACGATCGCGGCGACCTCCCGGCGACGGCCGGCCGTGACGTCCTCGACCAGCTGGAGCCCCTCGGGGGTCACCCGCAGCGCCGTCTCCCGGCGGTTGGCCGGGTTGACCTGCCGTTCGGCCAGACCGGCGACGATCAGCCGGTCCAGCATGCGCATCGCGGTCGACGGGTTCACGCCCAGCCGTTCGGCCAGCGAGACGAGCTTGGCGTCCCCGTGCGTGGCCAGCACCACGAGCAGCCGGAACTGCGGCAGTGTCACCCTGTCCTCGACGGCGGCCAGCGACCGCGCGGAGACGGCCACCAGGAGTCTCGACGCCGTGAGCACCGCCCGCGTCACCGCGTCGACGTCGTCCCTGCCCGGGGCGGACGGTCGTTCCGCGGACGGTCGTTCCTCAGATGCCTGTTCGTGCGCGGCCATGCCCCTTTGTACCGTGCCTGACGGCCTTACTCGAATCCCGGACGAAATCTCACAGGTCTCGGCCCGGGATGCGGATCAAAGGGGCGCACATGGTGGCGGAGATGTTTGGATTGTGCAAAATTTGCACAGTGACACATCGATCCGCAGCTTCGCCCGGGCCCCGACGGCCTGCCTCGCCGGCCGGCTGGCGGCGTACCGCTCTCCGGCTGCCCGTCCACATGTTCCGGGCCGGGCTCGGCCCGCTGTTCCGGGGACGCCTGCTGCTCCTCGTCCACACCGGACGCTCCTCGGGGCAGTCGCGCCTGACCGCCGTCGAGGTGGTCGAGTCGGCGACGGTCGACGGCCGGCGGAGCTGGACGGTGGCGTCCGGATTCGGGCCGGCCGCCGACTGGTACCGCAATCTGAAACGTACGCCGCAGGCCACCGTGCAGGTGGGCCGCCGCTTCCACGCGGTGACGGCGTCCGAGCTGCCCGCCGAGGAGGGCGGCGAGCTGATGATGCGGTACGCGCCCCGCCATCCGAGGGTCGCGCGCCGGCTCTGCGCGTACATGGGGTTCGCGGTGGACGGCAGCGCGGACGGCTACCGGACGGTGGGCGAGTCCATCCCCTTCGTACGCCTGACGGAGGGCGCCCCGGCCACCGGGGCCGACCGCTGAACGCGGCCGTCAGGCCCGTACCGGTTCGGGTTCCTCCACCGGGTGCGGGTGCGGCGCGCCCGGCCGGTAGAGGATCACGGTGACCAGCAGTCCGACGGCGAAGAAGCCGGCGGACCACCAGTACGCGGTCGAGTAGCTCTCCAGCTGGGCCCGGGCGACGACCCCGGGGGTCGGGCGGCGGCCGACCAGATAGCTCGTGGCCGCGCTGGTGGCGAGGGTGTTCAGCAGCGCCGTACCGATGGAACCGCCCACCTGCTGGCTGGTGTTGACCATCGCTGAGGCCACTCCGGCGTCCCGGGGCCCGACCCCGGCGGTGGCCAGGTTCATCGCGGTGGCGAAGACCATGCCGAGCCCGAACCCCAGGCAGATCAGCGGGGGCAGCACATGGGCGAAGTAGGTGCTGTCCATGTCCAGCCTGGTCAGCCACATCATGGCGACCGCCGCGATACCCATGCCGAGCGGCACGATCGGTTTGGCACCGAACCGCGGCACCAGCACGTTGGTCGTGATCACGGAGGTCACGATCATGAGAACGACCATCGGCAGGAAGGCGAGCCCCGTGGAGATCGGTGAGTAGAGCAGGCTCTTCTGCAGGTAGTACGTGAGGAACAGGAAGACGCCGAACATGCCGCCGCCGGAGATGAACATCGCGAGGAACGACGCCGCGCGGTCCCGGTCCAGCACCACCCGCAGCGGAAGCAGCGGATGCGCGGCCCTGGTCTGCCACCAGGCGAACGCCGCCACGAGCACCGCGCCCGCCACCAGGAACCCCCAGGTCTGCGGCGAACTCCACGCGTGCGTCTCGGCGGTGGAGAACCCGTACACGATGCAGAAGAGTCCGGCCGAGACCAGCAGGGTCCCCGGGATGTCGAGCTTCGGGCGGTCTGCCGGACGGCCCGCGGTGAGCAGCCGCCAGCCGCCGACGAAGGCGAAGAAGGCGAAGATCAGGTTCACGTACAGGCACCAGCGCCAGTCCAGGTACTCGGTGAGCACCCCGCCCAGCAGCAGTCCCACCGCGCCGCCGGCGCCCGCGATGGCCCCGTAGATGCCGAAGGCCTTCGCCCGTTCCTTCGGGACGGTGAACGTCGTGGTGAGCAGGGAGAGCGCGGCCGGAGCCAGCAGCGCGCCGAACATTCCCTGCAGGGCGCGGGCCAGCACCAGGATCTCGAAGCTCGGGGCGGCGCCGCCGATCGCCGAGGCGACCGCGAAGCCGACCAGACCGGTCAGGAACACCACCCGACGGCCCACCAGGTCGGCGATCCGGCCGCCGAGCAGCAGCAGCGAACCGAAGGCGAGGGCGTACGCCGTCACGATCCACTGGCGGTTTCCGTCGCTGAAGCCGAGGTCCTGCTGGGCGGAGGGCAGTGCGATGTTCACGATGGTCGCGTCGAGCACCACCATCAGCTGGGCGAGCCCGATCACCCCCAGCACCCACCACCGGTGGGACGGGCCGCGCCCCTCCCCGTCCCCGGCCGATTCCCGTGGCTGACGCGAATGTCGGGCCATGGTGCGGATCTCCCTCGTTGCGCACACCGCCGGAATCCCCCGAGTGATCACGCTAAGCGGAGGTCGGCATCGCCGCATGCGGGGAGCGTCGCGGTGCCGGTCCTGCCGGTCCTGCCGGGAACCGGCAGCCGCGGTCCGGGGGCGAGGTGAGGGCGGGCGGCGCGCAGCGTGCGCCGGAGGGCGGGCGGTCCGTGCGGCTCAGACCTCTTTCGCCGGCCAGTCCAGCAGCCGGGCCCCGATCACCGCGGTCTGGAGGGTGTAGCGGTGCATCGGGTCCGAGGGGTCGGAGCCGGTCAGCTGGTGGATCCGCTCCAGCCGGTAGGTGAGGGCGCGCACGCTCAGCGTCAGCCGGCGTGCCGTCTCGGCCGCGACACATCCCGAGTCGAAGTACACGGAGAGCGTCTTGAGCAACGGCTCCGCCCCGCCCCGCGCCTGCTGGAGCGGGCCCAGCTCGCTGCGCACCAGATCGGCCATCGCCTGCCGGTCCCGGGTCAGCACGGGGTACACCAGCAGATCGGCCGAGTACAGCACCGGATCGTCCAGATCCATCCGGTCGGCCAGATCGAGCGCGTCGAGCGCCTCGTCGTACGACTGGACCACACCGCCGGGGCCCCGGTGGGCGCGGCCGACGGCGACCCGGCCGCCGTCCGTCGCGGCGTGCGCCTGCTTGGCGAAGTACCGCAGGACGTCGGGCTGGCTGCCCGGCGCGATGCAGATCAGCCGGCCGTCCTTCGTCGTGATGAGGATCTTGCGGCCGCTGAACCGGGCCAGCAGCGCCGACTCCACATGGCGCGGCACGGCATCCGTCTCGGTGTACGCCTCCGGGCCCGAGGCCACCGCCACCGCGTGGGCGCGGGAGAGCCGCAGCCCGAAACGCGTGGCGCGCTCGGCGAGCCGGCCCAGATCGCTGCGCCCGTAGAGCAGATCGTCGATGAACTCCCGGCGGGCCGCCTCCTCCCGCCGCACCGTCAGCCGCTGTGCCCGCTCGAAGCCCTCGGCGAACGCGTCGACCGCCTGCTCCACCGCGGACAGCACGGACTCGGTGGACGCGGCGGTGGCGGCCGCCGTGGCGCCGGGGGCCGTGCCCGGCCAAGCGGTGCGCGTCTCGGCCAGATGCATCCTGACCAGGGCGCGCAGCTGGTGGCCGGCCTCGGCTGCATGCCGGCCGAGGCCGCGGCGCACCTCCAACTCCTCCCGGGTGAGCCGACGGCCGGTAACGGCGACCTCGCCCAGGATCTCGGCATAGCCCTCCAGAAAGCTGTCGGGAATCTCCGGCTCCGGCACGCGTACGCCCCCACTTCTGTTTCGTTGCTGACATTTACCCAACGCATACGGTCCGGTGCCGGTGCCCGGCATCAAGGGTGGAGAAAGATTGCCGTAATCCGGCAATGCGATGTCCCGGCCCCGGATGACACGATCCTGTCAGCACCAACCGGGGGACCACGGGGGAAACACGGGGGTGCTACGGGGGACGGGGGAAGGCCCGGCTGCTGCGGGGGCGCGGTCGGCGCCCCCCCCGCGCCCAGGTCACCACCGGACCGCGCGCAGGCGCCGGCAGTGCTGTCGGCGGGACGCCAGGGGGTGGGACCGATGCGGGAGTTCCTGACAGCGACGTTGTCCTTCCCGGCCGTTCTCTTCGCCGCCGCACTCGTCGTCGTGATCGGCTTCTGGCTGCTCGTCCTGGCCGGCGCGGCGGACCACCACTCCTTCGACGCGGACCTCGACGCCGACATGGCCGGGGTCGGCGGTGTGCCGGTCACCGTCTCGGTGTCCCTGATGGTGACCGTCGCCTGGTTCATCTCGCTGACCGGTTCGGTCCTGCTGCACCGCACCGCCGTCACCGGCATCCCACGGGCCGCGCTCGCCGCCGGCATCCTCGCCGGCGCGCTGCTGATCTCCTGGGCCGTGGTGCGGGTGCTCGTGCACCACTTCCGCCGCTACTTCCCGGACCAGCCTCCGCCATCCCGCCAGGACTTCCTGGGCCGGGTCTGCACGGTCCGTACCGGCTCGGTCGGTCCGGACTTCGGCCAGGCCGAGGTCGCCGCCGCAGACGGGTCCACCGCGATCGTCCAGGTACGGCAGTTGCGCCCGGACGACGCGGAGCTGACCGCCGGGAGTTCGGCCCTGCTGTACGCGTACGACGACGCGGGCGAGTTCTTCTGGGTCTCGCCGTACGACAAGGCGCTCGACCCGGGACCGCCGCAGGCGCTGCCCACGCAGCGGCGAACGGCCCCCGGCCACACCGTCTGAGCACCACCCGGCTCCTGTACCGCGCAGCCCGGCCCGTCCGTGCTGCCGGTCCGCGCTGCCCGTCCCGCCCGCCGGGGCGCTGAGCCGCGCACGCCCCGCCACCTCTCATGCTCCGCACCACCAGCCGCCAAGGACTGTCATGGAAGCCATCTCCTTGGGCCTCGGCCTGCTCATCGCCGTGGTCCTGCTCATCGCCGTCGCCCTGCTGCTGATCGTCACCCGGCTCTTCCGCAAGGTCGAACAGGGCAAGGCCCTGATCATCTCCAAGACCAAGAAGGTCGATGTGACCTTCACCGGTGCCGTCGTCCTGCCGGTGCTGCACAAGGCCGAGTCCATGGACATCTCGGTGAAGACCATCGAGATCCGGCGCACCGGACGGGAGGGCCTGATCTGCCAGGACAACATCCGCGCCGACATCCACATCACGTTCTTCGTCCGGGTCAACAAGACCGTCGAGGACGTCATCAAGGTCGCCCAGGCCATCGGGACGGAGCGCGCCAGCGACAAGACGGCGATCCAGGAGTTCTTCGCCGCGAAGTTCTCCGAGGCGCTGAAGACCGTCGGCAAGCAGCTCGACTTCGTCGATCTGTACACCAAGCGCGAGGAGTTCCGGGACCGGATCATCCGCGTCATCGGCACCGACCTCAACGGCTACCACCTGGACGACGCCGCGATCGACTTCCTCGAGCAGACCCCGATGGTGCAGCTCGACGGCGCCAACATCCTTGACGCGCAGGGCATTCGGAAGATCACCGAGCTGACCGCGATCGAGCACGTGCGGACCAACGAGTTCCAGCGCACCGAGCAGAAGGAGATCACCCGGCAGGACGTCGACGCCCGGGAGACCATCCTGGAGCTGGAGCGCCGGCAGTCCGAGGCCGAGATCAAGCAGCGCCGCGAGGTCGAGAGCCTGCGGGCCCGCGAGGAGGCGGCGACCGCCCGGGTCCAGGAGGAGGAACGCCTGGGCGCACAGGGCGCGTTCATCAGGACCGAGGAGCAGCTGGGCATCCAGCGGGAGAACCAGGCGCGGGAGATCGCCGTCGCGCAGAAGAACCGCGAGCGCGTCATCGCCGTGGAGAACGAGCGCATCGAGAAGGACCGGATGATCGAGGTCATCGGGCGCGAGCGGCAGACCGAGCTGAACCGGATCGCCGCGACGAAGGAGGTCGAGGCCGAGCGCCGGGAGGTCGCCGACGTGATCCGCGAACGGATCGCGGTGGACCGTACGGTCGCCGAGCAGGAGGAGTCCATCAAGACGCTCCGGTCGGTCGAGGAGTCCGAGCGCACCCGTAAGTCCGTGATCATCGCCGCCGAGGCGGAGGCCCAGGAGCAGCTGGTCAAGGACATCAAGGCCGCGGAGGCCGCCGAGGCCTCGGCCACGCACCGGGCGGCCGAGCAGCTGACGCTCGCCGAGGCCCGGCTGAAGAGCGCGGACCTGGACGCCCGCGCGAAGCTGCGGCTGGCCGAGGGAGTCCAGGCGGAGTCGGCCGCACCGGGTCTGGCGGACGTCCAGGTACGGGACGCGGCGGCGGAGGTCATCGAGAAGACCGGCCTGGCCGAGGCCGAGGCCACGTCCGCCCGGCTCCGGGCCGAGGCGGAGGGCTCCAGGCTCAAGGCGCTGGCGACGGCGGAGGGTACGCAGGCCCAGGCGAGCGCCGACGCTGCGATGATCGGCGAGAAGCTGAAGGCCGAGGCGGCCGGGCTCACGGACAAGGCGGCCGCGATGGCGGCGCTGGACGACGCGTCGCGCGGGCACGAGGAGTACCGGCTGCGTCTTGAGGCGGAGAAGGAGGTCCGGCTCGCCGGTCTCGACGTGCAGCGGCAGGTGGCCGAGGCGCAGGCGACGATCGTGGCCGCGGGGCTGGAGAACGCCGACATCGACATCGTCGGCGGGGAGTCGGTCTTCTTCGACCGGCTGGTCTCGTCCATCTCGATGGGCAAGAGCGTCGACGGCTTCGTCGAGAACTCGGACACGGCGAAGGCCCTTGCCGGGCCGTGGCTGAACGGCACGTCGTCGTTCACGGACGATCTGACCCGGGTGCTGGGGTCGGTGTCGACGGGTGATGTGCAGAATCTGACGGTGTCGGCGCTGCTGATGCGGATGATGGGGGCGGCGGGGGGCGGTGCGGGTGCGGACCAGGTCCGCGAGCTTCTGGAGCACGCGCGCGCCCTGGGCCTCGCGGACGCCCCGCTGAACGGGGCGGCGCCTGCGGCCCGCAACGGCACGCCGGTGGCGTAGCCCCGCGGGCTCCGGGTCCCCGGAGCCAGGTCCGTCCTCAATCGCCGGACGGGCTGGGGGTTGCCGGACAGGCTGGAGTTAGCCCGGACCAACTCCGCTTCCCGTCCAGCCACTTCAAGGTGGCACGGCCACTTCAAGCCCGTCCGGCGATTGAGGACAGCCCGGACCACGCGCAACCCGAGCCAAACGGGCTGGCCAATCAAGCCCGTCCGGCGATTGAGGACAACCCGTCGGCCGTGGGCCACAGTTCGTTCAGCGTAAGGAGCCGCCCCGCATGGAGACCGAAAACCCGCCGCCCCCGGGCGGCCCCGTGGAGGCCGGCGCCTACGACGTGCTGCGCCGGCGGCTCGCCGCCCAGGCCGCGGAGCTCACCCGCCGGGCCGAGGCCCTCAACGACCGCCGTACCGAGGAGTTCGGCTCCACCGGCCTGCGGCTGCTCGGCAGCGAGCGGATCCATACCGAGCAGCCCTCCACCCCCCGCGACCTCGTCGCGGTCGGCGGCAGCCTGCTCTTCGGCTTCGAGCGAGGCCCCGGCCGGAGCGGCGAACCGGCCGTCGACGACGTACTCGCGCTGTACACCGCCGACCTCACCCCCGGCACCCGGCAACAGCACCCACACCCGCAACCGCACCTCCTCGACGACGCCGCCTTCGTACGCGAGTTCAACGGCCTGCACCGCTACTACCGCGACGCCCGCCTGCTGCGGCTGCGCCGTACCGACAGCCGGCTCCTGGCCGTCTTCCGGACGGGCGAGAGCGCCGAGGACATCCGCGTCCTGCGCTGGGCGCTCGACGCGGACGGATCACCCGGCGCGTTCCTCGACGCACGCGGCGACCGCGACCATGTGTTCCCGCCCTCGCACGACTTCACCTGGACCGTCGCCGGACGCGAGTCCCACATCCCCGGCCGGCACCCGCACATCGCCGTCGGCGGCACGGGCGGCCGCGCCGACGCGCGGCTGTTCGTCGACACCCTCGGCGGCACTCTCACCGTCAAGACGGTCAACGACACGGACACCCCGGACGGGATCTACCAGGAGCCGGTCACCGAACCGCTCCAGTCGCTCGCCGACGCCGAGGTCGCGTACGCGGAGCTCGGCCCGCTGACCCTGCTCCGCATCCGCCCGTACAAGGAGGAGGCCGCCCGGCACCTCGTCCACAACGCACTCCTGGGCACCGTGCAACGCCTGGACGGCATCGGTCCCGCCTGCCACCGGCTCCCCGAGGACCAGGGGATCATCTTCCCCGGCGGCTTCTACCTGACCACCGGCGCCGCCAGGACCTTCGACATCGCGCAGCCGCTCACCGAGCCCGCCTTCGAAGGCGCTGTCCGCTCCCCCAACGGCGAGGACGTGCTCTACGCCTTCCGCTCCCGGGACGACGGCCGCAGCCTGCTGCTCCCGTACAACGTGATCCGCCAGGAGGTCGCCACCCCGCTCCAGGGCCGCGGCCACGCGCTGCTCGACGACGGCACGCTCGTACTCCTGCGGGACCCGGTGGAGGGACCGGACGCCGGTCCGGCCCGGGTGCACCCCCTCCAGCGCTGGCAGACGCCGTACGTCTCCGACACCTACGCCGCCTCCCGCCCCGCCGGCACCGGCCCACTCGCCCGGATCGGCAACGCCGACCTGGTGCGGGGCATCTCCGACTGCCTCGCGCTCGCCCACAGCGCCGGTGAGACCACCCCGACCGGCGCCGTCTACGCGCAGCTGGTGGCCGACTGCGGCCGCGCCACGGACCGCTACCACTGGCTCGTGGACAGTGAACTCGACGACCTGGCCGAGCCGTTGACCGCACTGCGGGACACCGCGCAACAGGTGCTGGCGGAGTTCGACGGCGTCCAGGAGCTGACCCGGCAGGCCGCCGACGCGCTCGACGAGAGCGCGGACCGGATCACCGCACTGGTGCGCCGGGTCCGCGGCGAGGCGCCGCAGTCCGCCGCCGACTGGGTCACCCGGCTCACCGAACTCCGCGGCGCACACGGTCATCTGGCCACGCTCGGCGAGATGCGGTACGCGGACACCGAGCGGATCGCGGAACTCGCCGCCGCCACCGCCGACGACCTCGCATCGGCCGGCCGCCGCGCGGTCGCGTTCCTGGCCAGGGAGGACGCGTTCGCCGGCTACCACGACGACATCGCCCGCCTCACCGAGGAGGCGGCCGCGCTCGCCACCGTCTCCGACGCCGCCGCTCTCGGCGACCGGCTGGCGGGGATGACGGACGGGCTGAGCACCGTCACGGACGTCGTCGCCGGGCTCGACATCGGTGACAGCGTGGTCCGTACGTCGATCCTGGAGCGGATCGCCGAGGTGCTCGGCGGGGTGAACCGGGCCCGCGCGACGCTCGAAGCCCGCCGCCGCGAACTCCTCGACCACGAGGGCCGGGCCGAGTTCGCCGCCGAGTTCGCGCTGCTGGGCCAGGCGGTGACGGGGGCCCTGGCCGCCGCCTCCACCCCGGACGCCTGCGACGAGCAGCTGGCGCGGCTGCTGCTCCAGCTGGAGAACCTGGAGGCGCGGTTCGCCGAGTTCGACGATTTCCTGACCGCGCTAGGTGAGCGGCGGACGGAGGTGTACGAGGCCTTCTCGGCCCGCAGGCAGACCCTCCAGGACGCTCTCGCCCGCCGGACCGAACGCCTCGCGCAGTCCGCCGGCCGGGTGCTGGACACGGTCTCCCGCCGGAGCGCCGCACTGCCCGACACGGACGCGGTCCACACCTACTTCGCCTCCGACCCGATGGTCGCCAAGGTCCGCAGCACCGCCGATGAGCTGCGTGAACTCGGCGACACGGTCAGGGCCGAGGAGCTGGACGGCCGGCTGCTCGCCGCCCGCCAGGAGGCCGGACGTGCGCTGCGCGACCGCAGCGAGCTGTACGCGGACGGCGGCGCCACCATCCGGCTGGGCCGGCACCGGTTCGCGGTGAACACCCAGCCGTTCGACCTGACGCTGGTCCCGCAGGGGGACGGGCTCGCGTTCGCCGTCACCGGGACCGACTACCGGATGCCGGTCACCGATCCGGCCTTCCGGGAGACCCGCCCGTACTGGGACCAGCAGCTGCCGTCCGAGTCCCCGTCCGTCTACCGCGGCGAGCACCTGGCCGCGCGCCTGCTGGCCGAGCAGGGAGCGGACCGGCTGGCCGCTCTTGCACCGGCTGAACGTGCCTCCCTCGTACGGGAGTCGGCCGCCGCCGCGTACGACGAGGGGTATCAGCGCGGCGTCCACGACGAGGACGCCACCGTGATCCTGACCGCTCTGCTCCGGCTGCACGCCGGGGCCGGTCTCCTGCGCTGCCCGCCCGCGGTCCGGGCCGCCGCCCAGCTCTTCTGGGCGCACGGGGCGGACGACGCCCGCCGGGCCTCCTGGACGCGCCGGGCCCGCTCGCTGGCCCGCGCCCGCGACACCTTCGGGCTCGCCCCGGCCGTCGCCGCGCTCCAGGAGGAGTGGGCCGGCGCCATCGGCGGCGAGGACTCACGCGCCGTCGCCTCGTATCTCTTCGAGGAGCTGACGAGCGGGCCCGAGGGGTTCGTCACCAGCACCGCGGTTCGCGCCCTCCTGGACAAGTTCCGTCGTACGGCGGGCACTTCGGCGTACGACGAGGATCTGTCCGCCCTCCGGGACGACCTGCCGGCCCGCCGCCAGCTCGTCGAGGGGTGGCTCACCTCGTACTCCCGCGCGAGCGGCGCGGAGCTGGACGCGGGTGATCTCGCGGAGGCCGTCGCCGTGGAGCTCTGCCCGGAACCGGCCGTCCCGCGCTACGGGGGCGACGCGCCGCTCACCGCGACCGTGGACGGTCTCCTCGGCGTGCACCCGCGGATCGACGGGGGCCGGATGACGCTGCGAATCGATGAATTCCTCTCCCGTACCGAGGAGTTCCGCACGACCACCGTGCCCGGCTTCCGTGCCTACCAGCGGCAGCGCACCGCGCTGGCCGACGCGGAGCGCGGCAGGCTGCGGCTGGACGACCACCGGCCGCGCGTGATGTCCGCGTTCGTCCGCAACCGGCTGCTCGACGAGGTGTACCTGCCGCTGATCGGCGACAGCCTCGCCAAGCAGCTCGGCACCGCCGACGCCGACCGCCGCACCGACTCGCAGGGCCTGCTGCTGCTCGTGTCGCCGCCCGGCTACGGCAAGACGACGCTCATGGAGTACGTCGCCGACCGGCTCGGCCTGGTCCTCGTCAAGGTCAGCGGGCCCAACCTGGGCCACGACGTGACGTCGCTGGACCCGGCCCAGGCCCGCAGCGCGACCGCCCGCCAGGAGATCGAGAAGATCAACTTCGCGCTGGAGGCCGGCAACAACACCCTGCTCTACCTCGACGACATCCAGCACACCTCACCCGAGCTGCTCCAGAAGTTCATCCCGCTCTGCGACGCCACCCGCCGCGTCGAAGGGGTGCGGGACGGCGAGCCGCGCAGCTACGACCTGCGGGGCAAGCGGTTCGCGGTGTGCATGGCGGGCAACCCGTACACCGAGTCCGGGGAGCAGTTCCGGATCCCCGACATGCTCGCCAACCGGGCCGACGTGTGGAATCTCGGCGAGGTGCTGAGCGGCCGGGAGGACGTCTTCGCGCTGAGCTTCGTGGAGAACGCGCTGACCGCCAACCCGGTGCTGGCCCCGCTCGCCGGGCGCTCGCGCGAGGACCTCACGCTGCTGCTGCGGCTCGCCGCGGGCACGGCCCCCGCCTCCGGCACGGACCGGCTGGAACACCCCTACGCGCCCGCCGAGGTGGACCGCATCGTCGCCGTGCTGCGGCACCTGCTCACGGCACGCGACACCGTACTCGCGGTCAACGCCGCGTACATCACCTCGGCCGGGCAGACCGACGCGACGCGTACCGAACCGCCGTTCCGGCTCCAGGGCTCGTACCGCAACATGAACCGGATCGCCGAGCGGATCGTGCCGGTGATGAACGACGCCGAGCTCTCCGCCGTCGTCGATGACCACTACGCGGGCGAGGCCCAGACGCTCACCACGGGTGCGGAGGCCGCGCTGCTGAAGCTCGGCGCACTGCGCGGGACGCTCGGTCCGGAGCAGGCCGCCCGCTGGGCCGCCGTCACCGCCTCGTACGTCCGCACCCAGTCGCTCGGCGGCCCGGACGGCGACCCGGTGACCCGTGCGGTGGCCGCGCTCGGCCTCCTCGCGGACCGGATCGCGGCGGTCGAATCGGCGATCAGCCGGGCGGCGGACCCACGCCACCTCCTCGCCCGGCCGTTGTCCGGGACACCCGAGGACCACTGACAGCGGCGGCGAGCAGCGACCGGAGGGGGAGCAAGGCATGCTGGGACATGTGTCTCCTCTTCCGCAGCAGCCCCAACGCTCCCCGTTCTCCGGCCATATGGTCGTCTGCGGCGACGACGCGCTCGCCCAGCGGCTCGCCGTCGAACTGCGCTACGTCTACGGGGAACGGGTCACTCTCGTCCTGCCGCCCGGACCTGACGCGAGACGGCCGGAGCTGCCGCTGACCGGGCGCGGCAGGGCGGCCGCGCTGTTCGGCCGGATGTCCTCGGCGATGAACCGCAACGGCGGCGGCGGGAACGGCGACAGCGACACCAACGCCGGTGTGGAGGCGGTGCGCATCCTGCAGGCCTCGGAGCCCTCCGACGAGGCGTTCGAGGAAGCCGGTGTCGACACGGCGGCCGCCCTCGCCCTCGTCTACGACGACGACGAGCGCAACATCCGCGCCGCGCTGACCGCCCGCCGCATCAACCCCCGGCTCCGGCTGGTGATCCGGCTCTACAACCGCAAGCTCGGCCAGCACCTGGAGACCCTGCTCGACCAGGCGGCCGCCGTCGCGTCGCCGGGCCTCGACCAGACCGCGCTGGACGCCTCCACCACGGTCCTGTCCGACGCCGACACCGCCGCACCCGCCCTCGCGGCGACCGCGCTCTCCGGGTCCAGCAAGGTGATCCAGGCGGAGGGCCTGCTCCTGCGGGCCGCGGAACGCACCCCGCCCCAGGGCGGCCGGCTCGCCGACCCCGGCCTGTGCACACTGGCCCTGCTCTCCTCCACCACCCATGACCCGGCGGGCACCGAGGGCTCCGACAGCAGCGGCGACGAGGGCCCCCGGCTGCTGCCCGACCAGGCCGAGGTGGCCGCCGCGACCGGGCGCGGAACCGTCGTCCTGGAGGCCGTCAGCCAGAGCGTCCAGGCCTCCGACACGCCCCGGATGGGCGGCCGGAGCGCGCCGCTGAGCCAGTTCTTCTCGCGCCGGCTGCGCTGGTCCGCGCTGGGAGTCGGCCTGGCCGTCATCGCCCTGGCGGTCGCGTCCTCGTTCACCACCGGGGACAAGCCGCTGCACGCCGCGTATCTGACCCTGCTCGACCTGTTCGCGATGGGCGACCCCGCGATCGGCGACCCGACCGCCCGTCAGATCATCCAAATCCTCTCGGGCGTCGCCGGGTTGATGCTGCTTCCCCTGCTGGTGGCGGGGGTCCTGGAAGCCTTCGGCTCACTGCGCACCGCCTCGTCGCTGCGCCGCCCGCCGCGCGGCCTGTCCGGACACGTGGTGCTGCTGGGCCTCGGCAAGATCGGCACCCGTGTCCTCGTGCGGCTGCGCGAACTCGGCATCCCCGTGGTGTGCGTGGAGGACGACCCGGACGCCCGCGGCATCCCGGTGGCCCGGCGGCTGCACGTACCGGTGGTCATCGGGGACGTCACGCAGGAGGGCGTGCTGGAGGCGGCGAAGATCCGGCGCTCCCGCGCGCTGCTCGCCCTGACCAGCATCGACACCACCAATCTGGAGGCCGCGCTGTACGCCCGCTCGGTCAAGCCGACCCTGCGGGTGACGCTGCGGCTGTTCGACGACGAGTTCGCCACCGCCGTCTACCGCACGCTGCGCACCGCCCACCCGCAGGCGCTGACCCGCTCCCGCTCGGTCTCCCATCTGGCCGCACCCTCGTTCGCGGTCGCCATGATGGGCCGGCAGATCCTGGGCGCGGTGCCGGTCGAGCGGAAGGTGATGCTGTTCGCCGCGATCGAGGTGGCCGGGCATCCGCAGCTGGAGGGCCAAACGGTGGAGCAGGCGTTTCGCTCCGGCGCCTGGCGCGTCCTCGCCCTGGACGTCGCCCCGCCCGCCGACCGCCGCCCGGACCTGACCACGCCGGCGCCTCCCCCGCAGACACCCGGCACCGGCACGGACCAGCCCGGCGGCCTCGTCTGGAACCTGCACCCCGGCTACGTACTCCAGCCCACCGACCGGGTGGTCATCGCCGCCACCCGGCGGGGACTTGCCGAACTGCTGCGCGGACAGGGCTCGTTGGCCCGCCGCTGAGCCCCGACACGGCTAGCCGATCGCCCCCATCACCTCCCGCACCTGTGCCAGCGTCGCGTCGGCGACGGCGTTGGCGCGCTCGTTGCCGGCCCGCAGCACCGACCGTACGTACCCCAGGTCCTCGGCGTACTCGGCCCGGCGGGCCCGCATCGGGGCCAGCCGGGTGTTGACCGCATCGGTCACGGTCCGCTTCAGGGCCGCCGCGCCTCCGCCACCGATCTCCTCGGCCACCTCGTGCGGGCCGCGGCCGAGACAGAGGGCGGCCAGCAGCAGGAGACCGGACACCCCGGGCCGCCCCTCGGGGTCGTACGTGATGTGGCGGTCGGCATCCGTTCTCGCGCCCTTGACCAGCCGCGCGGTCTCGTCGGCACCGGCGCTCAGCGCGATGGAGTTGGCGCGGCTCTTGCTCATCTTGGTGCCGTCCGTGCCGAGCAGCAGCGGGGCGGCGGAGAGCAGTGCCTCGGGTTCCGGGAAGACCGGTCCGTACCGCTCGTTGAAGCGCCGTGCGACGGTCCGGGTCACTTCGAGGTGGGGCAGCTGGTCCTGGCCTACGGGCACCAGATTGCCCTTGCAGAACAGGATGTCGGCCGCCTGGTGGACCGGATAGGTGTACATCAGACCGCTGACGGAGGCCTGCC
This sequence comes from Streptomyces sp. NPDC058221, assembly GCF_042882365.1. Taxonomy (NCBI): domain Bacteria; kingdom Bacillati; phylum Actinomycetota; class Actinomycetes; order Kitasatosporales; family Streptomycetaceae; genus Streptomyces; species Streptomyces sp. NPDC058221. Next base: position 98,528 of record NZ_JBHVWF010000008.1, read on the forward strand.
GGGAGTGCGCGATCTCGTCCTTGACCGTGGGGTTGCGCCCCAGCTCGGCGACGGTGACCAGGCTGAGGAAGGGCAGCATCAGCTGGTTGAGCGCGGGCACGGCGCTGTGGTTGAAGATCACCGCGCGTTCCGGGTCGATGCCGACGGCCAGATAGTCCAGCAGCAGCCCCTCCGTCGTCGCGGTCAGCCGCTCGGCGACGTCCCGGTCGGTCAGCACCTGGTAGTCGGCGATCAGGACGAACATCTCCACCCCGAGGTCCTGGAGCCGCACCCGGTTGTGGAGCGTGCCGAAGTAGTGCCCGAGATGGAGCGCGCCGGTGGGCCGGTCGCCGGTCAGCACCCGGAACCGGGCGGGGTCCTGCCGGATCCGGTCCTCCAGGGTGGCGGCCGGGCCGGCGTCTGCGTATGCGGTCGTGGTCATGAGTGGTCTCTCCTCGCGTCGGTGTGTGCGTGGAGGACGGCCCGCCGGGCCGGGAACCCGTACCGGAAAAGGGCAGAGAAAAAGGGCCGTCCTGTCGAACGGCCCTGGTCCCGCGCAGAAGAGGTGGCCGCTCCTAGGAGGAGCGCCACCAGTTCCGGCACGGTACGGAGGTCATGGGGAGAGCTTAGCGGCCGGGCGGCGGTCCGCGCTCATCAGCGGTCGGTGGCCCGCGGGTGCCCTGTGCTCGCAAAGGTGATCCAGCACGTGTCGGCGGCAGTGTCGATGAGGTACCAGACACGGCCGCCGCCGGTCACCTCGATCTGCCACTGCTCGCACGTCTGACCGCGGTGGGTTCCGTGGGCCAGGCTGCCCTTCAACCTGTGCTGCCTGGGCACTTCCACGGCAGGTCTCGCACCGTGCGCATGGTGATCCAGGCACGGTAGGCGTTCCCGCGGGCCTGCCGGCCGAGGCTCTCCCAGCCCTTGGCCGCAGCCGCGTCGGCGAAGCGCACTTCCCACTGCCCTTCCGGCGCAGGAGGCGCAGCCCTGTCACCACGCCCCGTGGTCACGCCAGCTCCCGCGGATCAGGCACCTGTCCGTAGTCCGCGTCGTGGTCCCTGGTCAGCGCGGCCAGCAGTTCCGGGTCCGAATGGACCTCGGCGGTGTGCTGCCACGCGGTGAGCATCTGGGCGACGGAAGCACTGTTGCCGATCGAGTCGGCGGCGCGCATGGTGTCGACCAGTTCCACAGCGAAGGCATGGACATCGGGCTCGGGAAGAAACCGGACCCAGGGGAACGCGTCCGGCAGTATGTCGAGGAGGAGTTCCGTACTGCCGGGCTCTCTGCGGGCCATGGCGGCAAGTATCCGCGTGGCGGCCGACACCACACTCCGGTCCTGTTCGGACCGAGCCGCGGTGGTGAGGACCAGGTCCTCGCCGTCTCTGCGGTGCAACAGCAGCCGTGGTGACTCATCGAGTCTGGCGAGGGTCTGCTTGTTCTTGTTCACCAACTCGGAGAAGTTCACGGCAGCGCTTTTGGTGCTCATGACTTTGAAAGTACTTCGAAAGTCCTCATCTGACTATCGCCCGCACGGGGGACACGGAACCGCTGATGCGACAGAGCGCCGGCGCGCCCCTCACCCGGTCCCGAGCAGCCCGACCGTCCCCGCCAGGCCCTCGTCGCCGTGCCCCTGGGCCACCCGCTGCCGCATCAGCTCCATGTAGGGGGTGAGCAGCCTGGGGTCGACCGACTGGTCCGCCGCCGTGTCCAGGAGGGTGCGGTTGCCCGCCGTCATCATGGCGAGGTTGGAGACGACGCCTTCCGTGTAGTCGCCGCTCTCCAGCTGGGCGGCCATTCCCAGGCCGGATCCGGCCATGGCGCCGAGCCAGTCGGTGAGCAGGCGGGCGAACCGGGGGCGGTCCAGGTCCTTCTCCTCGTTCACCAGGGCGAAGGCGTGGGCGATGCCCGCGAACATGCCGGTCATCGCGCTGAGCAGCGCGACGTCGTACAGCGCCGCATGGCCGGGGTCGCCGCCGACGAACATCGCCCCGGCGGGCACCTCCAGCATCTCGCGGTGGCGTTCGAACAGCTCGCGGTCGCCGCTGTAGAAGACGTATCCGCCGGTCTCCGGCCGGCCGATCATCGGGGGAACGGCCATGATCCCGCCGTCCAGGAGGCGGGCCCCGCGCTCACCGGACCGGCGCGCCCGTTCCCGGGCCCGGGCCGGGGTGCCGGTGGTCAGGTTGACGAGGTCCTTGCCGTTCAGCTCGGCGCCGGCCAGGACCTCGTCGACGGAGGCGTCGTCCAGCAGACAGAGCAGGACGGGGCCGGTGGCCACGGAAACCGCACCGGCTGCGGTGTCCGCCGTGCGGGCGCCCTCGCGGACCAGGGCTTCCGCCTTCCCCGGTGTGCGGTTCCAGACGGTCAGCGGGTGCCCGGCGGCCAGATAGGCACGGGCGAGAGCGGTGCCCATGTCACCGAGGCCGAGGAGGGTGACGGGGGTCTTCGACGTGCTGTGGTGATCCATGTCCAACAGGTTCGTATCCGCCCGGAACGCGATCAAGTACGCACTATTTTGTGGGTGGTTACCTTAAACTCAGTGGGTGACCCGGCGAGACGGCTACGTGTGCGGCATCGACGCGGCGATCGACGTGGTGGGTGGCAAGTGGAAGGTGCTCATCCTGTGGGCGCTGGACGTCGAGCCCTGCCGGTTCGGTGAGCTGCGGCGCGCGATCCCCGGCGTCACCGAGAAGGTCCTCGCCTCACACCTGCGGGAGCTGGAGACGGCGGACATCGTCTTCCGCGAGGAGGCGTTCGAGGGGGCGGTACGCCGCGTCACGTACGGCCTCACCCCGCTCGGCACCTCTCTGAACGCGGCACTGGCCCCGCTCGGGGCGTGGGGCCGGGAGCATCTGCTCGGCGGGGAAGCGCCGCATGCCGAAGGCACCGCCGGACCGTCCTGATCCGCCTTGTGGGCGTGGTCGCCCACAACGAAATGCGCATTCGATCCGGCTGCGTTCTAGTGAGTTGTCATGAGCGATCTCCCGTTCCATGACAAGACCGACTTCGAGAACGCCGACCGCGGCTTCGTCGCCGCACTCGAACCCGCCGTGGTGAAGGGCGGGGACGGACGCGTCGTCTGGGACAACGACGCGTACGCCTTTCTGGACGGCGACTGCCCGGACACCGCGCACCCCAGCCTCTGGCGGCAGGCACAGCTCTGTTCGCGGCAGGGGCTGTACGAGGTGGCCGAGGGCATCTACCAGGTGCGCGGGCTCGACCTGTCGAACATGACGCTGGTCGAGGGCGACACCGGCGTCATCGTCATCGATCCGCTGCTCTCCGCCGAGACCGCCGCCGCCGCGCTCGCCCTGTACCGGCGCGAGCGCGGGGACCGGGGCGTCACCGGGCTGATCTACACGCACTCGCACGGCGACCACTTCGGCGGCTCGCGCGGGGTGCTGGCCAAGGGCGAGGAGGAGGGGGTACCGATCCTGGCCCCCGCCGGCTTCCTGGAGCACGCGGTCAGCGAGAACGTGTACGCGGGCAACGCCATGACCCGGCGCGCGATGTACATGTACGGCGACCGGATCGACAAGGCGCCCGACGGACAGCTGAGCGCCGGTCTCGGCATGACCACCTCCACCGGGACGATCACGCTGATCCCGCCGACGGTCGACATCACCCGTACGGGCCAGCAGGAGACGGTCGACGGGGTACGGATCGTCTTCCAGATCACGCCGGGCACCGAGGCCCCGGCCGAGATGAACTTCCTCTTCCCCGACCGCCGCGCGCTGTGCCTGGCCGAGAACGCCACGCACAACATGCACAACATCCTGACGCTGCGCGGCGCGGTCGTCCGCGACGCGCGGATCTGGTCGCACTACCTGGACGAGGCGATCGAGCTGTTCGGCGACACCATGGACGTCGCCTTCGCCTCGCACCACTGGCCGACCTGGGGCGGCGAGAACGTGGTGTCGTTCCTGGCGGCCCAGCGCGATCTGTACGCGTACATGCACGACCAGACGCTTCGGCTGCTCAACGCCGGGCTGACGGGGCCCGAGATCGCGGAGGAGATCAAGCTGCCGCCCGCGCTGGAGAACTCCTGGCACGCGCGCGGCTACTACGGTTCGCTCAGCCACAACGTGAAGGCGATCTACCAGCGCTACCTCGGCTGGTTCGACGGCAATCCGGCACACCTCTGGGAGCACCCGCCGGTCGAGGCGGCGAAGCGGTACGTGGCGTGCATGGGCGGTGCCGACGAGGTGGTGGCCAAGGCGGCCCGGTACGCGGAACAGGGCGATCCGCGCTTCGCGGCGACGCTCCTGAACCATGTGGTCTTCGCCGACGACGGCCACCGGCGGGCCCGCTCCGACCTGGCGGCCGTCTACCGCGGGCTCGGACACGGTGCGGAGAACGGCACCTGGCGCAACTTCTACCTGATGGGCGCCAAGGAGCTGGAGGAGGGCGCGGGCACCATTCTGCTGGACGCCGCGAACCCCGAGGTGGCGATGGCGCTCACCGTCGAGCAGCTCGTCGACTCGATCGCGGTACGGGTCGACGGACCGCGCGCCTGGGACCACGAGCTGGTCATCGATCTGGACGTCACGGATCTGCGCGCCCGCCACCGCCTCACCCTGCGCAACGGGGCGCTGACCCGGCGCTCCACCACCGACGCCTCACCGGCCCGCACCCCGGCGGACCTCACCCTCACCCTCACCAAGCCCCAGCTGCTCGGCGTGTTCGCCGGGCGCGGTCTCGACGGCATCGGGACCGAGGGTGATCCGACGGCGCTCACCACGCTGTTCTCGCTGCTGGCCGAGGCCGACACCTCGTTCCCCGTCGTCACCCCGTAGGCAGCACCGCTCCGCGGCCGGCCGGTACCTCCCGAGGTGCCGGCCGGCCCGGCCGCCGGGACCGCACCGCGGGCGGAATAGGGAAGGGGGGTGCCCCGTTGTAGGGTGTGTTCATATAGTTCAACGTTCAACCAATACTCTGGAGGCGGGCGCCATGCAGTTCGGGATCTTCACCGTCGGGGACGTCACCACCGACCCGACCACCGGTACGACACCGAGCGAGCACGAGCGGATCAAGGCCACCGTCGCCATCGCACGGAAGGCCGAGGAGGTCGGCCTCGACGTCTTCGCGACCGGCGAGCACCACAACCCGCCGTTCGTCCCGTCCTCGCCGACCACCACGCTCGGCTACATCGCCGCCCGCACCGAACGCATCATCCTGTCCACCTCGACCACCCTGATCACCACCAACGACCCGGTGAAGATCGCCGAGGACTACGCCACGCTCCAGCACCTCGCCGACGGCCGCGTCGACCTGATGATGGGCCGCGGCAACACCGGACCGGTCTACCCGTGGTTCGGCAAGGACATCCGCCAGGGCATGCCGCTCGCCGTCGAGAACTACGCCCTGCTGCACAAGCTGTGGCGCGAGGAGGTCGTCGACTGGGAGGGGAAGTTCCGTACGCCGCTGCAGTCCTTCACCGCGACCCCACGCCCGCTGGACGGCGTACCGCCGTTCGTCTGGCACGGATCCATCCGCTCCCCGGAGATCGCCGAGCAGGCCGCGTACTACGGCGACGGCTTCTTCCACAACAACATCTTCTGGCCCATCGAGCACACGAAGAAGATGGTGAGCCTCTACCGGCAGCGCTACGCCCACTACGGGCACGGCACCGCCGAACAGGCCATCGTCGGGCTCGGCGGCCAGGTGTTCATGCGGAAGAACTCCCAGGACGCCGTACGGGAGTTCCGCCCGTACTTCGACAACGCGCCGGTCTACGGACACGGGCCCTCGATGGAGGACTTCACCCAGCAGACGCCGCTGACCGTCGGCTCCCCGCAGGAGGTCATCGAGCGGACCCTGTCGTTCCGGGACTCCGTCGGCGACTACCAGCGCCAGCTCTTCCTGATGGACCACGCGGGACTGCCGCTGAAGACGGTCCTGGAGCAGCTCGACATCCTCGGCGAGGAGGTCGTACCGGTGCTGCGCAAGGAGTTCGCCGCCCTGCGGCCGGCCGGGGTCCCCGAGTCCGCGCCCCTGCACCCGGCCGTCGTCGCCGCCCGCGAAGGAGAGCTGACACCGTGTTCGCCACCGAACCGCTGAGGATCGTCGCCGTCTCGGCCGGGCTGAGCAGCCCGTCCTCGACCCGGCTGCTGGCCGAGCGGCTGGCCGGGGCCGCCCGGGAGCGGCTGGAGGCCGAGCAGGACCGCCCGGTCGACGTCCGGCTGATCGAGCTGCGCGACCTGGCCGTCGACATCGCCAACCACCTGGTCACCGGATTCCCCTCGGCCACGCTGGAGGAAGCGATCGGCGCGGTGACGGGCTCGGACGGGCTGATCGCCGTCAGCCCGGTCTTCACCGCCTCCTACAGCGGGCTCTTCAAGTCGTTCTTCGACCTGGTCGAGAACACCGCGCTGACCGGGAAGCCCGTCGTCGTCGCCGCGACCGGCGGCACCGCCCGGCACTCGCTGGTGCTGGAGCACGCGATGCGTCCGCTCTTCGCCTATCTGCGGGCCGTCACGCTGCCGACGTCGGTGTACGCGGCGTCGGAGGACTGGGGGTCGTCGGGCGACGAGTACGCCGACGGCCTGCCGGCCCGGATCCGGCGGGCGGGCGGCGAGCTGGCGACCGCGGTCACCGGCGGCCGGGCCGTCTCCGGAGCGTCCAGGACGCTCGGCCTCGACGACGACGTGATCCCGTTCGAGCAGCAGCTGGCCGGACTCCGGTCCGTCTGACCACCCCGGGGCTGTGGTTTCATCCGATTTAACTACAGTTGTGCGGGAGGGTGTGCCGTCGGGGACCCGCACAGCGCACCCGCGCAGCGAGCCGAACCGAGCTGGAGGCAGAGATGGGCAGGATCGTGGTGGGCGTCGACGGCTCCGAGTCGTCGATCAAGGCACTGCACTGGGCCGTACGCCAGGGGGAGCTGACCGGTGACACGGTCGAGGCCGTCAACAGCTGGGAGTACCCCGCCACCAGCTGGGCGTCCATGATGCCGGGGCTGCCGGAGGACTTCGATCCGCAGGCCCTGGCCACCGTCTCGCTCACCGAGGCGCTGGAGGAGGCCCTCGGTGCGGCGGGTGCCGCCGCGGTCACCAAGGTCGTGGTGATCGGCAACCCGGCGCAGTCCCTGCTGGACCGGGCCGAGGGCGCGAGCCTGCTGGTCGTGGGCGCGCGCGGGTTCAGCGGCTTCAAGGCCACCCTGCTCGGCTCGGTCAGCCTCCACGTCACCCAGCACGCACCGTGCCCGGTGACCGTGGTGCGCGGCTGACGGGGCGGGAACGGACAACACCGGGGCGGGCCCGTGCGCAGAACGCGCGGGCCCGCCCCGGTGCCGTCACAGCGCC